>JACZRM010000001.1 GCA_022576105.1 Chloroflexota bacterium
CGAAGTTCGCAGCATCGTTGAGTCGGTGGTCGCCGAGGGGTTGAGCCGTTACCTGGAGGAAAATCCCCAGTCGGCCAAGCTGATGGTCGAAAAATGTCTGACTTCACAGCGCGCAAACGAAGCTGCCAAGAAAGCTAGAGAGCTGGTCATTCGCAAAAATGCGCTGGACGGCTCGTCGCTACCCGGCAAGCTGGCCGACTGCTCCGAGCGAGACCCGGCCAAGTCTGAGTTGTACATAGTCGAAGGTGAATCGGCCGGGGGCTCGGCGAAAATGGGCCGAGATCGAAGTTACCAGGCCATATTGCCGCTCAAAGGCAAGATTCTCAACGTAGAGCGGGTGCTGCAGCAGCCCGACAAGATTCTAGGCCACGAAGAAATCAGATCGGTGATCGCCGCGCTGGGCGCGGGCGAAGGGGAAGAATTCGATCCCGCAAAAATCAGGTACCACAAGATCATAATCATGACCGATGCTGATGTGGATGGTTCTCATATTCGTACCCTGGTGCTCACCTTCTTCTATCGCCGGATGCAGGCGTTGATTGACCATGGATATTTGTATATCGCCCAGCCGCCACTGTATCGGGTCCAGGTGGGCCGGCAGGTAGACTACGCATATACGGAAGAGCAAAAAGATGTTTTGATGGCCAAGGTAGAAGGTCGTCGCGGTGTGCAGGTGCAGCGATACAAGGGTTTGGGCGAGATGAACCCGGAACAGTTGTGGGAAACTACCATGAATCCCGAAACCCGGCAGATGCTACAGGTGAATATCGATGACGTGGTGGAGGTGGACAACGTCTTCACCATGCTGATGAGCGAAGCGGTGGCCCCCCGCAAGAGTTTCATACAGGCCCACGCCCGCAGCGTCAAGAACCTGGATGTGTAAATCGCTAGCAGCAGATGTTGAAGGTTTTATAGTGGAGCAAGGCAATTGCATCTCATATAAATAGGCCCGTGAGCCGTTCGTGGTGAGCTTGTCGAACCATGAACTTGTCGTTACCGATTTGGTCCTTCGAGAGCCTCAGGACGAACGGGAATCGCTGATTTTTATCGCAGAAATCCGTCGCATATAGTTAAGATACGATTGCCCTGAATAGTCTAGGGCGTGCATTGGAATCCAACACCGGGTGGGCTATAATGTACCGGCTAACCCACCAGGATGAATTAAAGATAGTCAGGAGGAGCCTCTTTGCCAGCAGAAAAAGCCGCCCGCCAGTCGGTGAGGCGATACCATCGAAACCATAGCATTCGTCGGGCCACCCGCACCACGGTTGGTGGGGCCCTGAGGGCGGTCGCGTCTGGAGATACAGACGCCGCTGAGAAAGCCGTGCGAAATGCTCTGAGCGTGCTGGACAAGGCGGTGCAGAAGGGTATCCTGCACAAGAATAACGCATCCAGAAGCAAGTCACGGTTGGCCGCCCGGCTGAACAAGATGCAAAAGGCCTCTTGAATCGTATTGTTGCCAGCGATTGCACATTGTCCAACTTTGAGGACTGCCGGATATCGGCAGTCCTTTTGATTTAAGTCTACTGACTGGATAGTGTCTCAGTTTGGCGTCCAAGAGCGGGACTTTGCCACACCGGCGAAGGCCGATGTCCAGATCCATTCGCTGTACCGACGCTCTAATGGATTCTGGCTTGCGCCGGAATGACGAGAACTAAAATAAACCCACTACTACTGACTCACCTGCATTGACACCCAAATAACCCTTTGTTAGCCTGTCGGCAGAACATAAGTTTTAGGAAGGGCGATGATTATTAAGAAAAAACTTTCTCCTCGGCGGCAGCGCATTTTGGAGTTTATCAATGAGTTCATCCAGGAAAACGGGATCCCGCCCACGGTGCGGGACATACAGAGGGCTTGCGATGTTAGTTCGACTTCAGTAGTCGACTATAATTTGCGGCTCTTAGAACGTGACGGCTATCTGAACCGACGGCCGGATGTTGCTCGTGGTATTGAGTTGCTGGACGATGAGGGCCAGCCGGTGTCCAACTCTCCCAAGGTCCCAATCGTGGGCAGTATCGCGGCGGGACTGCCGCTGCCGGTGTTTTCCACCGAAGACTCAGCCTCCAGCCGGGAGTTTGATACCATCGAAGTATCCCCGGATTTAACCCGGCGTTACGGTGCATTGTTCGCCCTGTCAGTTAAGGGGACGTCCATGATCGACGCCTTGATTGATGATGGGGATATTGTGGTTATTCAGCCCGGCCAGCATGCCAATAACGGGGACATGGTGGTGGCCTGGCTTAAAATTAACGAAGAGGCGACCCTGAAGAAGTTCTACCTGGAAGGTGATCGGGTGCGGTTGCAGCCGGCCAACAGTCAAATGGAACCCATTTATTGTTCAGCCGCTGATGTTGAGGTCAAAGGGAAAGTGGTATCTGTGATTCGCAAGTATTAACTACAGGTTCTATCTTTAGGCAACCTGTGTTCTTAGTAATGCACCAGAAGTTCTGCCAGAAGTTCTGAAGGATAAGGGCGGTTGATCAACCGTCCTTATTTTTTGTTGCTGGACAGTGCCCCGTAGGTGGCAACCAAAAAGGGAACACAATAGGTGAGCGGAATCTTCCAGTAGAGTGCTCCGGTCCACTGACCGAAAAATATGTTGTCACCCTGGTTCAAGGCGGTCAATATAGTGCCGACCACCGCCGCCGCTAGCAGAGAACGCTTCAGCATTGGGCGGTGCCGCAAAGCGCAAGAAAAGCACTTATTCATCTCAGTGGTGGGACCGGTGTCGCTGGATTCCCCGCTGGAACTGCGGGCCTTGAACACAAAAACCTGGTTGTGAGCAACATTTTTGCCGCACCGGTCGCAGGTATCGGCCTTTGGGTCGGCGAATTGGTCAGTCTGAGTGGGTTGAGCCATTCTGGTTGTCCCGCGTGAAGATTGGAATTCGATGGTTTTGTGGAGCCAATTGGATTGATAGATTCTACTGTTGCAACGGCTTAGATTCAATAAAGGCCATTATCCGGTGATGTGTTAGTTTAGTTCTGGTCATTCCGGCGCATGCCGGAACCCATTAGAACATATGAACGGCGATTGTATCTGGACACCGGCCTCCTCCGGTGTGACCAAGCCCCGTTCTGGGACGCCAAACTGATACACTTTTCATTATTTGGTTCGAGTGCTGCCAACTGTTTGATCGACGGTGGCGATGGTAGAACGGGGAGTAGATCGCTGGATCAGTTGCCAGGCACCAGACAAAAAAGGGCGCGGGCCCTACAACTGTGGCTTCCCGCGCCATTTATCGGTTAATCCCTGTAGTTTGTCGGCTAGTCTATTGTGAGCTCTCTCACCACCACATCCCCAGCAACAACCGCCGAAAGAGACAGCTAGCTTTTATGGTAATCGCCGATTAAGCCTTACCTATCCGAAATACCTTGGTTCCGCACTGTGGGCAAATGCCCTGCGTGGCGGGTCGGCCATTCTTTAGGGTGACCTGCTGTGGATTTCGGATTTCCCGTTTGCTGCGGCACTTGAAACAATAAGCCTCCATTGGTTTTACCCCCCTCGTTCTAATTATTGAGCTTTCCCATACCCTCTGGTCTGACAGATCCCCATAAGCTGTTGTTTACCCGGGAAACCAGGGACAACCTTAGAATCGTGTGGTACTACTCCTGCCAATGACTCCATTCAAGGCGCGACAGCCGACTTTTCTGATCAATCCGTCGGTCGTCTTTGGCAGAAGCTGCTAGCTAGCTGCCACTCAATATACAGTGCCTTGTATTTATGTCAAGACGTACAAGCGGGTAATGTAGCTATAAACTATAGCTAAAACCAAATGCACACCAAATACGTGTAAACACGCATCCGTGGTGCTTGACGTCTGCCGAAATAGGGTAAATTAATCTGAACTGGCGTAGGGCGAGGGGAGGTCGGTTTGAAAGACCTTCACCGGCTTCCAGGTATCGGTCGAAAGGTCGCAGCGGGCCAGGGCGAGGAATCTTCCGTCGCTGCTGTAGACTCGAAATTGCTCCAGATATGCGGCATCGGGCCGGTTCCGTCCAATCCCAATCGACTGCCCGTTCCGGAGGTACTCCTCGGCTTGGGGCCCGACCGTGATGCTTCGGAATGAGCGCAGGACTGAATCAATCGGCTGCAAATGCTGTAGCCACGCCAGGGGGCTTGCTGAATTCGCCTCCTCTAATTCCTCGAGAGTTAACGACTCCTCCAGCGAGAATCCTCCGCTATAGGTCCGCACCAGGCCGGTTACATAGCCGCCGCAGCCAAGTACTGCACCCAGGTCATGGGCTAGGGAGCGCATATACACTCCGCGTCCGCACTCAACATTAATCACCAGTTTGGGCGAATCGAATTCCACAATATCTATGCCGTAGATCTCGACGGTGCGCGCCTCACGTTCCACTTCAATGCCGGCGCGGGCCAGTTTGTACAGTCGCTGACCGTTTACCTTGATCGCGCTGTACATCGGTGGAGTTTGTTGCACAGTGCCAACGAAGGAAAGTAATGCTGTCTGTATGTCAGCCAAGGTCACCAGGCTGGCGTCACCCTGTTGTACAACTTCCCCTTCGGCGTCGAAGGTGGCCGTAACTTCACCCAGCTTAATCTCAACGGTGTAACGTTTTTTGCCGCCCACCACGTATTCCATCAAACGGGTGGCCTGGCCAAAGCAGATCGGCAGAACACCGTGGGCCAGGGGGTCCATGGTGCCGGCATGGCCAACTTTCTGCCTCTGGCCAGTGATGGCCTTGATACGACGCAATGCATCCATTGAAGTGATGCCGACGGGTTTATTGAAATTAAGAAACCCGGTCCGTACCGCAGAAGAGTTGATGGCGGAATTAGGCATTAGCTAGTTGCTGCCGGAAGTAAAGCCCAGCGGGCCGCTGTAGTCTGACTGCTGGACGATTGGTTCATTTTCAGCTGGGACATCTTTGAGCTGGTCCATTATCCGTAGCAGATTATCGGCGTCCTCCATCGACTCGTCCAATTCAAACTTCATAAAGGGCACATACCTTAAGGACAGCTTACCCTTGAGTTCATGGCGCAAGTAAGTTGAGGCCGATCGTATTCCCACCAGGGTATTTCGTTTGGTTTTGGCGTCGCCAAAGACGCTCACGAACACCCGGGCGTTTCGCAGGTCATTAGAAGTCTGGACGTGGGTAATTGTGATCACTCCAGTAATTCGGGGGTCATTAACCTGGCGGGAGAGAAGCTGGCTAAGTTCTTCGCGCAGCAAGCCGTTAATACGGTCTACTCGTCTGGACATGAAACACCACCATAGCGGATGGATAGCAGAAACTAGGGAATGTACTGGGCAACAGGCGCACCGACGCTGGGTTAACGCGCCGCCCGTTCTTGGCGGTGGGACTCAATAATATCGCCGGCCTCGTACTCGTTAAAACCCTGCAACAGAATGCCGCATTCGGTGCCTGCATTGGCTTCGTTGACCTCATCGCGGAAGTGGCGCAAGCTGGTGATGGTTGATTCGATAACAACCTCTGCACCACGCATGACGCGAACAGATGCGCCTCGAGTCATTCTGCCGTCGGTCACCCGACAGCCCGCAATCTGCACGCCCCGCCGTGAACCGAATATTTCCCGTACTTCGGCGCGACCCAGGATTACATCGGTGTAGGTTGGCTCAAGGATGCCGTGCAGGGCCAGTTCTACATCCTCAATCAGGCGATAGATGATGTTGTAATGCCGGAGTTCGACGCCTCTACGCTCTGCCACACGTTCTACCCCAGGCTCATCACCAACGTTGAACCCAATAATGATGGCTTGAGAGGCGCCGGCCAACAGTACGTCCGTCTCGGTAATCGCTCCCACACCACTGTGCAATATCCGCACTTTGGCTTCGTCGTCGGTTAGCTGTTCCAGAGAGTGCCTCATCGCCTCGGCGCTGCCCTGTACGTCGGCCTTCAGGACCAGATTAAGCTCTTTAACGTCGCCGGCGTCAATCTGTTTGACGACTTCTTCCAGAGTCAGGGCCCTAGACTGAGATTGCTGGGCCGATTGCTGCCGTTCTTTCGCAGTTGCGGCGGCGCGAGCTTCCCGTTCGGTGGCCACCACGGCAAATACTTCGCCTGCTTCAGGCAAAGTGCTGAATCCCAGGACTTCGCCGGGTTGGGCTGGCTGGAGCGTCTTCACTGATTGGCCTTGGTCGTTGGTCATGGCGCGAATTTTCCCCCGAACGCTGCCAGCGACAATTTGATCCCCGACTCTTAGAGTGCCACCCTGCACCAGAACAGTAGTGGTTGGGCCCCGGCGGCGGTCAAGTTTGGTCTCAATGATTACTCCGGTGGCTGGCTTGTCTGGGTTGGCTTTCAGGTCTGACACCTCGGCCAGGACTTGAATATTCTCCAGCAACTCTTCCAGGCCTTCTCCAGTAGTCGCAGACACTCCAACGGATATAATGTCGCCACCCCAGTCTTCGACCAGCAGGTTTTGTTCGCTGAGCTGCCGTTTGACCCGTTCCGGATCGGCCCCAGGCAGGTCCATCTTGTTGATCGCCACGATCATGGGCACTTCGGCGGCTTTGGCGTGGTCAATTGCCTCAATTGTCTGAGGCATGATTCCGTCATCGGCAGCCACCACCAAAACTGCGATGTCGGTTACTCTGGCTCCGCGGGAACGTATGGCGGTAAAAGCTTCGTGGCCCGGCGTATCCAGAAAGGTCATTTGGCGGCCATCGCGGTCAATCTGGTAGGCCCCAATGTGCTGGGTGATTCCTCCCACTTCCCCTTCGGCGACGTGCGAATGTCGGATGGCGTCCAACAGGCTGGTTTTGCCGTGGTCCACGTGGCCCAGGATGGTCACGATAGGTGGTCGGACTACCATGTTTTCATCGTCCGCCCCCGGGTTGTCACCGGATAGATGTTTGCGAGAGTCCTGGGCGTCGGCAACCTTGGTTCTGATGCCATAGGCCTGAGTTACCAGACTGGCTACTTCATGGTTGATGACCTGGTTCATAGACACCATGATTCCGTTGCGCATCAATTGCTTGATAACGTCAATGGCACTTTCATCAACCAACTCGGCCAGGTGTTTAACGGTAAGGGTCTGGGGCAAGACCAGAACCCGAGGCGCTGCACGCTTACTTGTTCTACCGGTGCGCGACGTTTGGCCCCGAGGCTTTGCCGTGCTTTTCCCGTCAGAGGTCATATTAACTCTCCACGGTGACGTTCGTTGTTACTTTCTGTTGGTAAAATTCCGACAGCAGAGTTTTTTCTTGAAGCGAAAGCGAAGCTCGTAATCCGCGCTCCAAGCCGCCTCGCTGGACGCCGCTCTGCCAGCATTGCTCTGCGGTGCAAAGATAGGCGCCCCGACCCGGGCTTTTGCCGGTAGGGTCGACCGCTACATTACCCTCCGGGGAACGGACCACGCGAATTAAGTCTCGCTTGGGGAGCTTTTGTCCACAGGCAATACAGCTACGTTCTGGCGTGTGTCTGGCCTTAGGCATTGCCATCATCCCCACCTCAGCCGCCAGAGGGGCTTAACGGCCGGGTCCAGGCGTCGGTGTAGCACCAGGCCCACGCCCGCCAGCACCAGGCCCAGGCCCACGCCCACCAGGTCCAGGTCCGCGACGGTTCCCGCCCCGCGCTGCTCCGCCGCCGCGACGTCCTCTACGATCCCGGCGTCCGCCGCCGCGATGGTCCCCTACAATATCTTCGGAGAACCGAATTTTCCCGGCGTCCGGGATCAGCAGGGTGGTTTCAGGGAGCAGGGCGGCCTCGCCGCTGTCCTCGTCCTCTTCATCCTCGTAATCTTCCTCTTCTACATCGTCTAGGGTGAAGGATTCTAGTTCTTCAACGCTCAAACCTACCGAAGCTTCTACCTCTTCGGCGGCTGCCTTCTGCTCCGCTTCTTCCTTGATCATGGATTCCAGCAGGGCGTCTTCGTCTAGCGCCTCAGCGGGGATACTAGTTGCTTCGGCGGCGACAGGCTCAACCTGGACTTCAGCCGCCTGGGGCGACTCGGCAACAGTTTCAGCGGCGGCGGCGGCGGCTTCCTCCACAATGGCTTCAGCTTCGGCCACCACGGCCTCAACTTCGGAGGTCTCTGCAGTCGGTTCTTCGGCAGCGGCCTTTTGCTTCCGTTCCTCTTTCTGCTGCTCGCGTAGTCCCTTGATTTCTTCCCATTCGGTCAGACCCTTTATATCCAGGCGCCAACCGGCCAGTCGGGCCGCCAACCTGGCGTTCTGTCCTTCTTTGCCGATGGCCAGGGACAATTGCCGGTCGGGGACCACCACCATGGCGGTCTGGTCACTGGGGTCCAGGTCAACGTGCACTACTTCCGAAGGGCTGAGGGCCTTGGCGATAAATTTCTTGGGATCGCTGTCCCAAGCAACCACGTCAATCTTCTCGCCCTGCAATTCGTTGACGATACTCTGGATCCGGTTTCCTCGAATCCCGATGCAGGAACCAACCGGGTCGATACCCTCCTGGTTTGAGTGAACCGCCACCTTGCTGCGGAAGCCGGCTTCTCGGGCAATGGCCTTGATTTCTACTACGCCGTTGTAGACCTCGGGCACTTCAATCTCAAAGAGCCGTTTTAGCAGGTTCTTGTGACTCCTTGAGACCAGAATCTCCGGGCCTTTGCTGCCGTTGCGGACATCCAGGACAAACACTTTCACCCGCTGTCCCTTGCGGTACCGTTCGGTCGGCACCTGCTCTTCAAGGGGCATCACCGCCTGGGCCCGGCCCAAGTCTAGTGCCACAGATCTGCCATGGTCAATATGGTCAACCACCCCGGATATGATGTCGTCTTTGTGCTGGACAAACTCTTCGAAGAGCTTTTCACGTTCAGCCTCCCGCAGACGCTGCAGGACGACTTGTTTGGCGGTCTGAGCGGCGATTCGGCTGGCGTTGTGGGGCAGGGGTTCGGCGGACGCGAGTTCGTCTCCGACGGCAATTGACTTTTGGACCGCCTGAGCTTCTTGCAGGCTAACCTCTCGCTCAGGGTCCTCTACGTCATCAACCACCGTCCTCAGTGCATAGACGTTGACCTCTCCGGTGTTGGGGTTGAGCTTGACCGAGATGTTCTGGCCCGATGCTGGATCGTCCTTCTTAAAGGCCGAGGCAAGGGCTACTTCAACTGCCTGCAGCACCTGTTCTTTAGGCAGGTGACGTTCGGCAGACAGTTGGGTCAACGCTATTAAGAAGTCGCTTTTCATCGCGCATCCCCCTTGAGATGACGTCCCTCCTGGGCTGAAACCGGCTCATTCAACAAGAAAGCGGGATATTCCCGCTTCCAACCCAAGATATTGCTCATTAGTATAACATCGCACGCACAGTGTTTCAAGATTTGTCACCAATTGTGGCGCGAGTCGCTTTGGTCATTTTTACGTGCTGCACCAAGTCAATCAGGTCGCAAAATATGGGTCGGCAATGGCTGGCTGGCGAAGAGGTTTTTACCACCAAATTTTACCCTTGGCATCTTTCTCAAGTTGTTCGTAGTCCTTGGTCCATAAGCTGGTGCTCAGGTACTTCCAGCCTCCGTCCGCCAGCAAGCAGACGATGTTCCCTTCCTCCATGCGCTCGGCTTGCTTCAGAGCGGCGTAAACCACTGAACCGGAGGAAACCCCGGCAAAAATGCCTTCCTGCTCCAGCAGGTCCCGGGTGGTGCGGAAGGCTGGCAGGCTGCCCACCATGATGCGGCCATCCAGCAGGTTCAGGTCCAAAATCGGAGGGATGAACCCATCTTCCAGGCGGCGTAGGCCGGAGATGAAATCGTCGGGTTCCGGCGCCACCGCCACCACCTTGATGTTGGAGTTGTGCTCTTTCAGGCGCCGTCCAACGCCCATCAGGGTGCCACCGGTGCCCAGTCCCGACACGAAAACGTCTACCTCGGGCAATGCTTCGACAATCTCCTGTCCGGTGCCTTCGTAGTGGGCGTCGGGATTGCCGCTGTTGCCGTACTGGTACATCATCAGGTAGTCGTGAGGGTGCTTTTCCTGCACTTCGTGAGCCATGTCGATGGAGCCGTTGGTGCCCAGCGAGCCATCAGAGTAGATTATCTCCGCTCCATAAGCTTCCAGCAACTGAGTGCGCTCCATGCTGACGTTTTCTGGCATGACTACGGTGACCTTGTACCCTTTTACGCGGGCGACCATGGCCAGAGAAATGCCGGTGTTGCCGCTGGTGGGCTCCAATATGGTGCGACTGGCGGAAAGTTCTCCGTCCTGCTCCGCCCGCTCAATCATTTTCAGCGCGATGCGGTCTTTCACGCTGCCGGTGGGATTCTGCCCTTCCAACTTGGCGAATATTCGCACGCTCGCCTTGGGGCTCATCTTTTGCAGCTCCACTATGGGAGTGTTCCCGATAGTGTCTAAAATGCCTTTGTAGGTCAGCTTAGTTACCATATACTCGCTTAGTTTCCGTGGGCGGGCGGCCGCATTGCTCCTGAATGAATCTTTGAACCAGATTGAGGTTCAGGTCTAGTCGTTGGCCACGCCCACCCCTGCCGGTGGGGCCAAGCCGCAAAAGACTTCATAATCGATCAGCTCTGTGATGGTCGGGTTGTCGCCGCAAAGCGGGCATTCCGGGTTTCGCTTGAGTTTGACCTCGCGGAAATTCATCGAAAGGGCATCGATCAACAACAGCCGGGAACTCAGCGATTCGCCGATTCCCAGGAAATACTTCAGCGCCTCGGTAGCCTGTATGCTGCCCACCAGTCCGGTCAGCGCTCCCAGGACGCCGGCTTCGGCGCAGTTGGGCACCATCCCCGGAGGGGGCGGCGATGGGAATAAGCAGCGATAGCAACCTTGCCCGGGCAGGAAAACCGTCGCCTGGCCGTCAAAGATCAGGATGCTGCCGTCCACCAGGGGTTTGTTCAACAAATAGCAGGCATCGTTAACCAGGTAGCGAGTGGCGAAGTTGTCGGCGCCGTTGACCACCAGATCGTACTGGCTGATGATGTCCATGGCGTTTTCTGATTCCAGCCGGACCTCATGCAGCACGACGTTCACGTCGGGATTGTAGGCGTGGATGTTGTCCCTTGCTGATTCCAACTTGGACCGGCCCACATCGGCGGTGTGGTGCAGTATCTGGCGTTGCAGGTTGGAAAGCTCTACGACGTCGAAGTCTACCAGGCCGACGGTACCCACACCGGCCAAGGAGAGATATACGGCGGCTGGAGAGCCCAGGCCGCCCGCGCCGATGATCAGGGCCTTGGCCTGCATCAGCTTGCGCTGACCGCTGCTGCCCACGTCACTCATGATGATGTGCCTGCTGTACCGTTTAACCTGATCTGGCGTTAAGACCTGGGCTTGCTGAGTCACTGGATTTACCTCCTTGAGGACTGGGTGAGCATTTCGGCCGATAATCTATTCAATTTTGCAATAAAAAAACCTGCGCTCCCATTACTGGGAATCCCATAACAAATGGGCGCAGGCTGGGTGTATTTGGTGTATTGGCCCGCCCCCTATGTTAGAGGACAGGTACAGCTTGCTTGATAAGAAGGATGAGTCATTATATTCATTACAGATTTTGAGTCTATTCCTGGTTCCGGGCCTTGTCAAGCTAGGATGCGGGAGTATCCATCCGGTCTGCATCCACTTGATTTAGATGCGCAGCCGCTGCAGTAGATACTAGATTTGATACATGCCCTGCCCGCTAAGATAGCTTTGCCGCTGGGCAATATGGGCCAGAGTGGTGTTGCTCAGCACGCTCTGGATGGAGTCTTCCACCGTCTTCCAGACCTCTTGTTGAGCACAGGATTCGGAGAACATGCAGTCGGTGGGCCCGGTGATGCAGTCCAGGGGAGAGGTATTCCCTTCCAACGTGGTCATTACCATGCTCAGGGTTATTTCCGACGGGTCCATGCCCAGCGTGTAACCACCCTGGGGCCCCCGCCGGCTGCGCACCAGGCCAAATTTGTTCAGCGTGGTCATTACTTGCTCAAGATAGGCTTCGGGAATGCCCTGCTTGTAGGCGATTTCGGAGGTCTGTACTTGGCCTTCGCCAAAGTGCATGGCCAACTCCACCAACGCCCGCACTCCGTAGTCTACTTTCATGGGTATTCGCATGCTTCCCACCTCCAGAGTGGTCCGACATATGCAAATTATAGCACTCTCGCGGGGCTATTTCCACGAATGCCGATTGTGGGATAGGGCGATTGCATGTAAATCATCGGCGGCTAATGTCGATTGGGGCAGTTGCACCCGCTCGTGGTGAGCCCTTCGGCAGGCCGCTACTGATCCCTTCGGCAAGGTGAGGACAGGCCTGCCGGACCATGAACGGGCGGGTTCCGTTCTCCCTGAGGCTCTCGAATGATGGGAATTGAACCCCGCCGCTAGCACTCGCCGCTTGAGTTGTATCCCTGAAATGCGATTGACCTATATTAGGGATGGTGTATCAGTTTGGCCTCCAAGAACTGGGTTTGTCACCTCGATGAAGGCCGGTGTCCAGATCCAATCGCTGTCTAGACGCTCTAATCGTTTCCGGCTTGCGCCGGAATGACGATAGCTAAACTAACACACTACCCGATTAGGTGACTAAATAAACCACCTGTTCGCCTGGATTGAGCAACAAAGTGGGATATACTATCAAGCCAATGGCAATCTGATGCCTAGCTGGCAGGCCGGGCCGGAGCAGCCTGGATTATAGGTTGGCTGGCGCTGGATTGGCCGCCGATGCGACGCTCCGTGGAGGATAGACTATCCATGGTCAATGGGGTTCTAGTGGGGCTGGGCGTTTTTGTACTGTCTTTGTTTTCCGTTATTATTCCGTTAGCCCACCTGGTCACTGTGCCTGGTGGGCCGTTCTTTGCCGGGTTCATCGGCATTAGTCGTGTCAAGGAAAGCCCAGATTCGCATGGAGTAAAGGGGCTAAAGTTTGGTTCATTCTTTGGCGGAGTGTTGTTTGTAATCGCGTTCACCGCGGTAGCCGCTTTCATATTTGTGTTTGAACCACGCCAAAAGCTTCAGGTCCTGTTGTGGTTTGGCGTCGTTGTGTTTACTCTGTACACGGGAAGCATGGCCGCGTTGGGAGCGATGTATTCTTTGATGCGAGCCGACCGCAAGCTAGCAGAAGCGGAGGAATAGTGTATCAGTTTGGCGTCCAAGAACTGGGTTTGGTCACACTGTCGAAGGCCGGTGTGTAGATACAATCGCTATTTGAACGCTCTAAATGGAATCCGGCGAAAGCCGGAATGACGAGAACTAAACTAACCCTTTGCCATCGGAGGAAGCTGATTAACATCGCCTGGGCATTCCCGGTCGGAATCCCACCAGCCGTGTGGCGCCCTACAGCCTCAAATTGGAAGTTTGGAGCGTGAAAACCTATGCCAAGATTGGCCTTGGACCTCAATAAACCCAGCGACCAGCAAATAGTAAAATGTCAGTGGCGGGTGTCCCCTGGGTTGGTGCCTGGGGAGCCAAACGAAGGATTGACCGCCCGTCTGCTGGCGGTGCCGGCGCGCCTGGCCGATTATGACGATTCGGCTTGGGAAGTTTGCAACAACGTCCGCCAGAGCCTGTCCGAGGGCTTCACCTTCGCCTGGTACCGCACCACGGTGGATTTGCCCGCCAGCATTGATGGCGTGAACGTTGCCGGATACCGGGTGCTCTTCGAGACCAACTTCGACAATTACGGTGAAATCTGGGTCAATGGCGAAATTGATCGTGGCGCCGGCGTGATATCCGGCATCAACTGTCAGCAGCGGGTGGACATCAGCGGCAGCGCTGAGGCCGGGGCCAAGTACGTCATAGCTTGTTTGGTGCTGAACGGCCCGTTGGCCCAGCCTCGGGGCGGAATTTTCCTGCGCTATGCCACACTGGCTTTTGAGGCAACGGACAACTAGGTCTGGCGGCTGTCTAGGTAATGCCCAGAGTCTGCAGGTTGCCCTGGCTGTCGCTGGGTAATTGCAGTCCCTGCCCAATGCTGGCGCGCAGCGTGCGGCCCAGGTCCCTCAGCAGATGGGGTAATGGCCGGTAACCCTGCCCTAAATTCTGGACCAGGTCGTTCAACGTGTTGTAGGCCTGATCGACCTTCCAGTAGAAAGACAGCAGCCAGGCCAACTCCCGCTCGTTGGTCGGGGCCGGGATGTCATCCAGGTCAATCAAAGCGTCGGTGACTTTGGTGTAACGCAGAATGCCGGCCTTATCTTCGGCATCGCGACCAAAGTAACGCCTTTGCCGCAGTTCGAATACCCGCTTGTTGTACTCTGTTTCGCCGTAGATGTTGAGGGGCAACCAGTCCTGGCGAAGGTCCATGACCTCCGCGCCGCTATGGTCCACTATCGCTACCGCTATGTCTGTGCCCAGCGAGGCGTCGTATTGGAACTTGACCGCTTCTCGCAGCAGGGCCTCCTGGAGCATCAAGGTTAATTCTCTGGGAATCTTCTTGTACTTGGTTCCGCTGGCCTGGTCGTTGGTATCCGCACCGATGCCGCCGGTATTGAACACATAATAGTAGTTGGGAAACCCGCCCCGCTCCATCTGCTGGAGGATGTAGTACATCAGATTGGCGTTCTCGTCTTCCAGACCGATGATAAACGGGTCCGAGAAATACTCCACGTAGGGCCGGCCAATCGCGCCCACGGCGGCACCCATCTGGACTGCCTCCCCGTACATCAGCACCCGAATATATTGTTCCAGATTGAGTCGGCGCAGCGGCGGCACCACCGTGTTTTGGCGCATGACCGCCTGCCAGAAGACCTGGTCAGTGTCTTGCATCGGAATGTGCACCGATTCTTTCAACCGCCCGCCGGTGATTGCCCCGATCAAGTCTTGCGCGCCCTTTCGGGCCAGCAAACGAGACCGGGACAGAATCATGCGCATGTTGCGTACCGGGTTCTCCATGTAGTTGGGATTGAAACCCTCTTTGGAATCTCCAATGTGGACCGGCACGTTCTCCAGTGTTTCCTGGGGGTTGGGTTGACCCTCGGCCCCCCTCAATACATCGTAGGTAATCGGGTCATCATCTCTGGTCAGGCCGTAGGGCACAGCGTAGAAATTGTTCTCGGTGCCGTCAATGCCGTGGGTAATCCTCAGCCGATGACCGTCCCTGATAGTCTCAATAGACTCCTTGAGCGGCTGCAATAGAACGATATCATCGTTCATGGGGCAGATGCCCTCTTCCGGGTCCAGCGGCAGATGCAATAAGCTGGCCAACTCGCTGCCTGCGATCTCAATCATGATCGTCAGGGTGCTTTTACCGTGCAGCGACGGGCCGATGGTCACCAGGCCCGTGTTTTTCAGGTTGCCCTGCAAGGTCTTGACCCGGGCCATGCTCAGGGCGGCTTGAACTGCCAGACCATTGTTCTGCTTGACCAGGAACATGGCAATGGACAGCGGTCCCATCTTGTGCTCGCCGACGTAATCGAAGCCCAGGTGTAATGACAGACCCTTGGTGGGGGCCTTGAAGATCAATTGGCTGAGTCCGGCATCTCGGATGCGCGACTTGAGCTCTTCCGACAGGCCCAGGTCTTCCAGCCAGCCGGGGATGGACACCTCCAGGATGTCTGGGGCGTCTTGGTACTGGGATTCTGGAAGGTCGAAAGTGAGCTGCCGCCACATGTATGGCACTTGCAGATACCTGGTCCCGTAGAGCAACTGTCTGGCGTGAAAAGAGCGGCCTGGAGCATCGCCAATCTGACGGTCGGTCTGGATGACGGTCTCCCCGGCAGCGAAGCATTCTCTTAGCTTGGTTGCGATCTGCTGAAAAACCTCGGTAAACATTACCTGATTGCCTTCTTCAAAGGCCAGCGCGTCCCGGTTTCGGCCAAAACCGTCGATGTAGTACTGGGTCAGGTCTGGTCGGCGGACAACGCCAAGCTGGCTGAAGAAATCCAGCCCCTGGTTGTCTAGTTGGACCACCACGTCGGGCCAAACCCTGGTAGCCGCTCGACCCGCCGCGTTAGCTTCCGCCGATTCTTTTTCTAGTTGCTTGACCTCATCAAGCATCTGCGTTCGTTGTTCTGCGGTCAGTTTCTGCAGAATCCGCATGTTGTCTTTGAGCCACTGCTCTGAAGGGTTGTACACTGCGCAGCCGGGCTGCTGCCCGGCAGTCGCGGCTGCCACCAGTTCCTCCAATGCCTTAGCGAATGCGGGATTTGTTCCTGGACCAGCTAGTGGAGAGGTTGTTGCTGGATGGCGCCCTGGCGTATTACTTCCGTCAGTCACTAGAAATCCTCAACAA
Source organism: Chloroflexota bacterium (assembly GCA_022576105.1). The sequence goes on from JACZRM010000001.1 coordinate 16,104, forward strand.
TATTCGGCTCGCTTTCGGGTGCAGTTCGCGGGTAACGGCTGGGGCGGTGGACTGCCATATGCTACATGGTTGCCCTATCCAATGTCAAAGTCACCGGACGATCCATGGACCGGTATTTATCCCAACGGTGGAGGGCGGTCAACTCATCCTAGACTTCCTGGTAGGACTCCGACGCCGCCCACTCGCGGCATATTTGAATGGGTATGCTAGCGGCTAAGCCGGAATTCGGTAACCGCCGGAATTGGTAAGTGTAATTTTGGTAAGTGTAATTGTGATGCGCGTCAGAATTTGCCGGTTTGAATTTTCAATGATCTTCAAGCGCCACCGCCTTCGGTTTTGCAGTTGCCGGTTAAGCGCCGGTCGGTCCGTTTTTCAGTTGGGTATGCTCAGCCTCAATCTAATTGGGGTGCATTCCCCTACCGGTCGAGGGGTCAGTTCAGAATACTGGGAGGCTGTGCCTCTTAGAGCCATGCGCATCTGTTGTTAATCTGATCAATGTCAAACCGTGATTTGTGACCAAACCAATCCAGCAGTCTCTATTGATCCACCCAGCGAACGTTCATTCAGACGTTCATTCAGGGAGAGTCAGAGCATGACCCAAGATGGAAATGTGAGCTCCGCAGGCAGGATACAAGTTGTTGTCGATAGTGGCATTGAGGATTTGATTCCTGGGTATATGGAGAACCGGCAAGAAGATATCAAATCTATATTGGGTTCTCTGGCAGTGGGCGATTACGAAACCGTGCTGATCTTGGGGCACAGCATGAAGGGGTCCGGCGGAGGTTACGGCTTTGACGGCATTTCTGAAATTGGTCAGACCCTGGAATTAGCGGCTAAAGAGAAAGACGCCGGGACTATCGAAAGAATGGTAGCTGATTTGGCAAACTACTTGGAGCAAGTGGATATAGTCTTTGAGGAACAATAAGCTGGGCGCATTTCAAACCCCACAAGCTTATTCCAACAACCAATCGGGTGAATTTACGAATAAACCCGTTAGTCTCTATCGGGCTTTGCTGGGTGATTGTTCAAACAAATGCCCGATGGTTGATGAGCATAATCCTGGTTGATGGCTCTTCGCCATAATTCGGTGATTTCCTGGACCTGACCTGAACCGGAACTTGTTGAAGACCAGAACCTGTTGAAAAAGGAAGCTAAAATGACATCAGCGGAGCGCCGCACCGTAATCCTGGTGAACGACGATCAGTCCCAACTGAGACTCGCCTCGGCAATATTGGAGGCTGATGGCCTCAAGGTCACTGCTTGCACCGATCCTCTGCAGGCCCTGTCTGCCATGGAAGGACAGGATCTCCCTGATGCCATAGTCACCGATATTTGCATGCCCGGGATCGACGGCTGGAGATTTTGTCGTTTGCTCCGCTCCCCACAGTACCAACGCTACAACCACGTGCCGGTATTAATTCTTTCGGCCAACTTCTCTGGGGCCGATGCCCAACAGTTGCTGACCGAATTGGGTGCCGACGCCTTCCTGCCCGCGCCGTATAAGCCTTCTGATCTGCGAACTCAAGTCAGCAGCCTCATGGGCGGGCGGTGGAAAACCTCGGTATCCTCGCTGGTGATTTCTGGCGATGATGAAGTTGCCCGGAACCTCAGTCAGGAGTTTGAGGGTCTGGGATACGATTGTACGACTGCGAAAACCGGGGAGGAAGGCTATCGGCTCCTGCTGGAACGTATTCCAGACATGGTTATACTGGCTCGAGACCTCCCCAACCGGGACGTTCGCCGCATTGTGAGTGAAATCAGAAAGCAGGAATTACCCACAGTGTCAATCCTAATTGCCGATGAATCTAACCTACCTCAAGCCCTGGGCTCTATGATGCAAGGCGCTGATGGTTTTGTTTGCGAGCCCTTCGACATCGCCGAGCTGGTTGACCTGTGGGGCAAAGCCCGCCGAGAACGGTCACTAGTCCAAATTGACGATTTGCTGGAAAGCAAATCGCAAGAGCTCCGGCGCAGCGAAGTTAAGTACCGCCTCTTGTTAAATAGTATTCGCTCTCCCATTGTGGCTCTCACCGACGAGCTGAATGTTCTTTACTGCAACGAAGCATATGCCGATTTTTTCTGCGGCTCAAGGCAGGAACTTGAAGGCGAGAGCATTCAGTCTCTGATTCCAGATCTCTCGGGTTCCTGGCTTTACAACCTGTACGCTGAAGTATTGGAGACCGGGATCTGGCGTGAACTCCAGCACCAATGGCAGGGACATTTTCTGCACGCTTGGGTTTATCCCACGCCTTGGGGTATCCTCTCCGTTACCGAAGACGTGACCGACCGCAAAGAATTGGAAAACAAGGTAGCGCAAGCGGAAAAAATTAACGGCTTAACCCATATCGCCGAGGGAGTGGCCCATGGCCTCAACGATATGTTGACCACAATAATGGGCCACTCTCAATTGGCCGTCACCGCCAACCCTTCCAACGGCGATCTCAGAAACAATTTAGACGAAATTCAGAAGGCCGCGGACCGAGCTTCAACGCTGACCAGCCATCTAACCTCCTTCTCAGAGCTTGAGCCGGTTAACCGAAAGTTGGTTGATATTAATTCGCTGGTCCTGGACACTTGCAACATAATGCGGAGGGTCGTTGGAGAACAGGTGGAAATCTCCACCTTGCTGCGTGCCGATCCGGGGTTGGTGCAGGTGGACCCCAGTCAAATTGAAAGATTGCTGTTGGGCGTGGCCGCTGGTTCCCGTGGAGCGATACCGGGCTCCGGTAGTATTGCCATCGAAACCTATCAACTATCAGTCGGGCAGGCCGATCGGGGTGACCATCCGGATTTGGCGGTCGGGGAATATGAAGTCATATCGTTTACCTGCCAGGCCAGCGGGTCTGCTGCAAAAGCTAACCAGCAGATCATTGACGACAGCGGCACGGAAGAACCGGAAGCCGAAATAGATTTGGCGGCTTACTATGATTTGGTCAGGGACAATGGCGGATATATTCAGGTGAACAACGAGCCCGGCCAGGGAACCACTATAAAAATTTACTTTGCTCAGGCCGACCAGGCGGCAGCCTCTCTACCGAAGAGTACCCGGATTGAAGAAATCACCACCAATGCTGCCGGCCATAGGGCCGATACCGTACTCTTGGTGGATGATGAACCCCTGGTGCGGGAAATGACCGCGCTGGCCTTACGTGATCAAGGCTACAATGTCTTGGAAGCGGCCGGGGCCGGGGAAGCCCTCCGGATAGCTGATAGTCTCCCTGAGCGGGAAATTCAATTGCTGCTCACCGACGTGGTGATGCCCCAAATGAACGGCGTTGAGTTGGCCACTCAATTCAAGGCTTCACGCCCAGATTCCAAGGTGCTGCTGGTTTCGGGCAATGCCGGAACTACACTTACCCGCGCCGACCTGCCAGATAAGGACTGCGAGTTTTTGCCGAAACCTTATACGCCCGAAGTGTTGACCGGTCGGTTGCGATGCCTCTTGGATAATTGACCTGCCATAATAGAATTGTACCCGCCGCCGGTGTGAACGACGATGACTCCAGCACGGTGAATGGACGATAGGCCCAAGGGGAGCATTCCGGTTGAAGCGGGCGGCAAGGCATTTGCCATCGAGGAGCTGGCACTGCCCAGGCTGGAAAATTGATGGCCGTGTCAAACCTCTGAGTTGGTCCTGGAAATGCGGGCGGCCCATCGCTTGACACTACTCATCAACTCTCTCTACCATTTCACCACTCTATAATAAAGGCCTCCCTTCAGATGAATCCCTTCGACATCCGTCAGCACCTATTAGACCTGAGAGCAGGTAAACAGAGTGTTGATGACGTGCTGCAAATTCTCCGAGACCTCCCCTATCAAGACTTGGACTTCGCCAAAATCGACCACCACCGACCCCTGCGCACCGGTTTCCCAGAAGTCGTTTTTGGTCAGGGCAAGTCGCCCGTTCAAGTGGCGGCCATCGTTGCTTCCCTGTCCGGGCATGGACATCCAGTATTGGTTACCAAGACCAATCAGGAAGCATATGCTCTGGTAGCCAGCCAGATTGCTGGAGCCACTTTCAATGAAACGGCCCAGGCCATCTTGGTCCCAGGAAGCAAGCAGATTAGCCAGCAGGAAGGCGTACTGGTGGTTACCGCCGGCACCGCTGACCTGCCGGTGGCCGAAGAAGCCGCGCTAACTGCTGAATACATGGGCAGTAAAGTGGAAAGAATTAACGACGTGGGAGTGGCTGGACTGCACCGCCTGCTGGACACAATACCCTCGCTGCAAAAGGCAAAGGTCATCGTAGTGGTAGCCGGTATGGAAGCTGCCATCACTGGGGTTGTCGCCGGGTTGGTTTCGGCTCCCGTGATCGCGGTCCCGACCAGCGTTGGGTACGGGGCCAGTTTTGAAGGTCTGGCCGCGTTGCTGGGAATGTTGAATAGTTGCGCCCCCGGCGTGGCGACGGTGAATATCGACAACGGCTTTGGGGCCGGGTATTTGGCGGCTCAAATAAATGGGCAGTTGTACGAGGGCCATGACTAGCCGAAAGTTGCTGCTGTTGGTCACCCTGGCGTTGGTAGTCTTTGTTGCTCTGGCCGGTTATGGCGATTTTAAGACAGTTGGCGCCCGCCTGGCCTCCTTTCCCCTTCACTATCTCTCGGCTGCGCTGGCACTGGCGGCCCTGAACTATACTCTGCGGTTTTTTCGGTGGAGTTATTACCTCGGCCTGCTCAAAATAGAAGTCCCATTCCGGCTGAGCTTACTGGTATTTCTCTCCGGCCTGGCGTTATCACTCACCCCCGGGAAAGTTGGCGAGTTGGTCAAGGGCTATTTTCTAAGAAACCGGGCCGGTGTTCCCCTGACATCTTCAATACCGGCGATCCTCATGGAAAGGCTAACCGACGTGATCGCCATTGTGCTGCTGGGCCTGATTGGCCTGACGCTGCTTCCTGAGTCAATTCGTTGGATTCTGTTGGTAGTGTTGATTTTCAGCGGAGTATTCATCTACTTGTTGGCGTCTCACCGGAGCCAAATGTTGTTCAGCTTGCCGCTGTTGCGACGGTGGCGCGAAGATGTGGAACATTCCCGAGAAGGTCTCCGCCGCCTGACTGCTCCCAAACCGATGCTAATCTCGGTGGGGTTGGGACTTGTTGCTTGGCTGAGTGAGGGTCTGGCTCTGTGGATAATAATCAAGGGCTTGGGCGCAGATCTCTCGCTGGTTTGGACCTTACCGGTTTACGCTTCCGCCACGATTGCGGGCGCCATTAGCACCCTGCCGGGCGGACTGATCGGCACCGAAGGCGCCATGTTGGCGCTGTTGCAGCAGGGTGGCGTTGCCAGGGATGTGGCGGCGGCGGGGACCCTGCTGGTCCGCCTGGTGACATTGTGGTTTGCGGTGGCGATTGGGCTGGGTGCTCTGGCGATGCTCAATCGGTTCCAACCGGTCAGGGCCGAGGAAGCCTAGTTGGCGCCGGGCCTGGTATCATCAAATCAAAGTCAGGTTAAAGGAGAACCCCTGGGAGACGGAGCTTCTATTGAGTGATATATGGGGTCGGTAGATACGACCCATCGAACACCAACCACCGAGGCGTTTAATACACGCTTGATGGCGCACGTCAAGGCGTTGCGGCCCAAGCAGTGGATCAAAAACAGTCTGCTGTTCCTGCCGCTGCTTTTCGCCATCAACGTTGTTTGGTCACTGGAAAACTTGGAACCTCTTCCCGGATTCCTGGTGCGCCTGGTACTGCTCTTCGTAGCTTTCTGTCTGGTCTCCAGCGCGGTTTATCTGGTCAACGATTTGATGGACCGGGAGGCCGACCGGCGGCACCCGATAAAAATGCGACGCCCCATCGCTTCCGGCCGGGTAACCACGGGAACGGCGGTTTTCCTGACCCTGATACTTGGCCCAGGCGGCCTAGCCGCAATGTTCTGGATGGACTGGAATTTGGGCGCAATTGGGCTGCTGTACGTGGCTATTAACCTGGTCTATTCCATGGGAGCCAAACAGGCAGCATTGATTGACATACTGATGGTAACCAGCGGGTATATTATTCGGACTGTAGTTGGAGCCGTCGCAGTTGGGGTAACCCCTTCACCCTGGTTGTATGTGGTAACCGCCGCTGGAGCCATGTTTATTGTTCTGGGTCGAAGGTACGCTGAAGTCCGCCTGGCCGGCGATGGCGCGGCGGGACAGCGGTCGGTGCTGACTGACTACGCCGGGCCATTCATCGGTCAACTCTTGAGCATATCTGCAACAACTGCGCTGGTCAGTTATACTCTCTACGCGGTTGAGGCGGAGAATCTGCCCGCCAATAACGCGATGCTGCTGACGGTTCCGTTCGTGGCGTTCGGGCTGTTTCGGTATCTGTATTTGTTGAACACTAGCCCGGACGCAGAATTTCCGGAGCGACTAGTTACCAGAGATATGCCCTTCTTGCTGTCAGTGGTCGGTTGGATTGGCGCGGTACTGCTGGTGTTGATGTTAAACAGCTAAATTCAGACTAGAACAGTCAGATAACCTACCGCTACCAGGAGTGATGCTTAATGGCAATTGAAGATAACTCAGGCGCCAGACTGCCGGAGTCTGGCTTGGCTACCAGCGTGCCGCCCACCGGACCTTCGGTAGTCTCAGTTGTCGCGACACGACCGCAGACCGTACTCCAGGATATTGATCAGGCCATGAGATTGGCCGGAGTCGAAAAGCACCTGAGTACGGAACTCCAGACATTGTTGAAGATAAACATTTCCTGGCAGCACTGGTATCCGGCCTGCTCCACCTCTCCCTGGCAGTTGGAAGGCGTGATTCAGTCGATGCAAGGGCTGGGCCATCAAGACCTGATCGGCGCCCACAATGGAACGGTGGTGGTGAACTCTTTTGAGGGAGAGGTCAACAACAAACAAAAGGTTGTTCAGGACAAATACAACCTGTACAACGTACACCTGGATACCCCGCCCAACCTGTGGGTGGACTACAAACCCAAGGCCGAGATGCTGGTGCTGGACGAAATTTTCCCGGAGGGTATTCAAATACCGCAGATATTTGAAGGGAAGAATATCCTGCATCTGCCCACGATGAAGACCCACGTCTTCACTACCATGACCGGCGCCATGAAGAACGCCTTCGGCGGCCTGCTGCACCGCAAGCGCCACTGGACGCACTCGGTGATTCACGAGACTCTGGTTGACCTGTTGGCCATCCAGCAGGAGATTCACCCTGGCATCTTTGCGGTGATGGACGGTACGTTTGCCGGGGACGGCCCCGGCCCTCGCGCCATGCGCTGGCACATCAAAGACCGCATTCTGGCCAGCGCCGACCAGGTGGCCATCGATGCGGTGGCGGCCCACATGATGGGTTTTGACCCCATGAGCATCAAGTTTATCCGGCTGGCCCACGAGCGCGGCCTGGGCTGCGGCGATATTTCGCAGATTGAAGTGGTGGGCGAGGATGTTAGCCAGGTGAACTGGGGGTTCAGCGGGACGGAGAATACCTTCGCCAGCCGGGGCCAGAAGCTCATTTACTGGGGGCCGTTGAAGTTCCTGGAGAATGCCCTCCTGCGCAGTCCCGTGGCCGGTTGGTCTTTCATAGCTTCCAATCTTTACCACAATGTCTACTGGCTGAAAACTCATGGCCGCCGCCGGATCAAGGCAGCCCTGGCAACCGAGTGGGGCGAGCTGTTCAAGTCTTACTAGGGACCTACGCAAGAAGGGAGCTGATCAAATTGAGTCTGTCCACCCTTCGGCAAGCTCACCACGGGCGGGTAAGTGTCCGCTCATCCTGAGCCTGTCGAACCATGAGCGAAACGATGACAGTTCAGAGTATTAGTGCTATCACCCTGGCGGTGCGGGAAATGCCCCGGTCGGTGGACTTCTACCAGGGTAAAGTCGGCCTGACCATGCTTTACGGTGGCCCGGATGCCGACTTCACCAGCTTTCAGGTGGGTCCGGGTTATCTGAACTTGATCTTGACTCCCAACCGGGAGATGGGTTGGTGGGGACGGGTAATCCTGCATGTCGACGACGTTGACGCTCTGCACCGGAGGCTGCTTGAATCAGGTGTGGAGCCGGCCACGACTCCCCAAGATGCGCCCTGGCGGGAACGCTACTTCCACGTAATTGACCCGGACGGGCATGAACTGAGCTTCGCCAAACCTTTGGCGGAGTAACGGGTCAAGAGCATATCTGAGAATAGTATTCCGCCTTTATAAGCTCTGACCAAATGAATATTCGTGGCTTTCTGAGGAGTCCCGACGGGATCGGGACGACGAAGAATCTAGAGTCCAGCAGCACTAAACCTTACCTGAGAACAGTACCCTTATACCATGGCTTATGAGGTAAGAATTCTCGGCAAGGAAGTTTAATTAAAAGGAAGTGTAACTAAAGAGGTTCTATTACCAAGGTGTTTAGACCCTTCACTTCGCTCAGGGACACAATTGCCCTATATTGTTAGTGACCTAGTCATCCGCCCCTATTTCCCCAAGAGCTTGAGATAGTGTTGCACCGAAAGCTGGCCGTGCTGTTCCTCTCGGGTTAGTTGGTAGCCGTTTTTCTGGTACATGCTGATGGCGGGTTGGAGATGGGTCACAGTTGCCAGATATATTTGTGAGTAGTTCTGGTCCCGGCAGAAAGTCTCCACGGTATCCAGCAGCTTCCCGCCAATCCCCTGGCGTCGGGCATCGCCGGCAACGCTCATCCGCCTGAGTTCGGCTTCTTCGGTGGAGCGCTGCTGAATTCCAACCATGCCCTTGACCTGGCCGTCAATTTCGGCTACCCAGAAGCTGTTCCTGGGATGGTTTAGATAGCTGGCCGGGATATCCGCCAGGTCGTCCAACAGAGAATGATCGATGTATCTTTGCACCTCAGCTTCCTGTTTCGTACCCTGGGCAAAGTCGATCTGACCACGAGCAAATAGCTGGCGGACGATCTCGGCGTCAGCCGGTCGAAAGGTGCGGATGGTTAGCATAGTTTCGTTGATCGACTGAGTAATGGCATTTTGTTGGGCTAATTCTGCATTGAACTGTAGTTATTTGCCTAGTGTGGAGTGGTTTCGATACGCTTCGCTACTCAACCAGCCTCCAGCGGGTCTGGCAGCTGATCACAAATGCTGGTCGAGTAGGCCGCTAGGCCGTATCGAGACCCCCAGCCCAGGCCAGACCTGGGAACAAGTTACACGTTGATCAGAAAATTTATAACGTCGCCGTCCTTGACCGGATAGGTCTTGCCCTCCGACCGGAGGACTCCCTCCTTGCGGCCCTGAGCCAGGCTGCCACAACGGGTCAGGTCGTCGTAGGGGATGACTTCGGCGCGAATGAACCCCCGTGAGAAATCGGTGTGAATGGCGCCGGCGGCGTCCTGGGCTGGCAAATCCCTTTTGACGCTCCAGGCCCGGACCTCGTCTTCGCCCACCGTCAGGAAGGAAACCAGGCCCACCGTCTTGTAGCTCTCCCGAATCACCCGAGAAAGGGCTGACTCACCTAATCCCAGGTCCCGCCGAAACTCGGCTTCTTCCTCATCGGTCATTATGGCCAGTTCGGCTTCAATCTTGGCCGACAGGCTGACAATGCCAAGGTCTGATACGCGCTCGCCGGACCGCTCGACCTGAGGGGGCGCGAAGTCCGGGTCTGCCTCGTCGGTGTTAAAGACCACCACCACCGGTTTGCCGGTGAGCAGTTGATAATTGACCATGAAGGAACTCTCCGACTCGGCTAACTGTTGACGCCGGAAAGGTGTTCCGTTTTCCAAGCCAGCCTTCACTTTTTCTACCGCCGCCAGGTGGCGGGTCACCGTGGGCCTTTCCTCGGGTTTGGATTTCTTCACACCGTCTCCCAGGCGTTCCACCGCCCGCTCCATCACCTCCAGGTCGGCAAAGGTCAACTCGTCCAGCATGGCGTTCAGGTCGCGGGCCGGGTCAACGCTGACTTGGGGGTGGGCAACCGACGGATCGGTGAAGGCGCGTACAACAAGTAAAAATGCGTCGGCGCTTTGCAGAACATTCCGGTGGCGCCCGCTAATTCCCCGAGACTTGCCGTCGTGATCGTCTCCCGGCACGTCCCAATATTTGATCTCAGCGGAAATGACTTTGCGCGGATGGTACATATCCGCTAGCACGCCCAGTCTGGAGTCGGGCACCTTGACCACTCCGATATGCATTTCCGATGCGCCGCTGTTTACGGCAATTCCCCGGGTCAAGGCATTAAAAACTGTGGTCTTGCCGCATTTGGCCAGACCGATGATCGCAATATCCATGAAACAATTATATCCTGGAGACTCTAGTCGGTGGCTAGCACTACCGTGCCGGTTGAAGACAAAGACCCGCCGGTGCCGTTGACTATAGCTACCTTGGCGTTCTGACTGGCGTCGGCACGGTGCTTCACCTGGCGATCGCCGCACTCGCCTCGCAGTTGGCGTACCGCTTCCACCAGCAAGAAGCTGCCGTACATTCCCGGATGGGTGTAGGATAGCCCGCCGCCGTTGGTGTTCAGGGCAAACTCTCCCCCGGGCGCGGTACGCTGATTGGCCACAAAATCGGGTGCTTCGCCGGCCTTGCAGAATCCCAGTCCTTCCAGGGTAAGCATCACCGTATAGGTGAAAGAGTCGTAAATCATGGTCAGGTCCAGGTCGCTGTGGGTTATGCCCGCTCTGGCCAGAGCTTTGGGGCCGCTCTCCCGGGCAATCAGCGAGGTGAAACTGGGCATGGTGCTGATCAGGTTATGGTCGTGGCCTTCGGCGGCCCCCAGCAACCAAACCGGCTGTTTCCGGCAGTTGGCGGCTTTCTCTGCGGTGGTGACGATGATGGCCGCCCCGGAGTCGGTGACCAGGCAGCAATCGAAAAGGTGGAAGGGCCAGGAGACCCAGCGGGAGTCGTGGTATTCGTCGAAGGTCATAGTCGTGTCGTGCATCGCCGCCTTGGGGTTGAGGTTGGCCCACTTTCGAGTGGACACCGCGATCTCCGCCAGCCCTTGGCGGGTGCGGTCCTCGCCGTATTCGTGCATATACCGGGTGCAGGCCATAGAGTAGTTGATCGGCTGCCCCACCAGCCCGTAGGGAGCCTCATACTGGGCTACCGGCAGATTGGGATCAACCGGAACCCGAGCCCGGGTTGACCGCCCGGCCTGCCCGTGGGTGATCAACACCGTGTCGCAATATCCGGCCCGGATGGCGGCGGCGGCGTGGGCGATGTGAATCACGAAGGAAGAACCCCCTACCGATGTGTTGTCGGTGAATCCGGGCTGTATTCCCAAATACTCGGCGGTGGCCAGGGTTGAGAACCCGGCGGTGAGCAGTCCGTTGATGTCATTCTTGGATAGACCCGCGTCGGCCAGGGCGTTGTGGGCGGCTTCGGCGTGGTGCTGCAAAGATGACTTGTTGGGGACCGTCCCCATCTCGTCGGATTCGGCTACTCCCACAATGGCGATGTCTCGCTGTCTGGAACTGGTGGTTGACATTCCCGGCGCCTCCGCTCCATGTATTTGGCAGGTTGAAAGCCACCCTTTGGGGTGACTGGGTTGAGTGGTCTGTGGTTTAGCTCAGATACGACCGAACCTGAGTGATGTTACAACAATCGTCTGCATACGACAATGGCCAAATTCTCTTTGGCGGAGTCACGCAGTTGCTTGGAATACCTAACAAAATGAACCGCAAGTTGCTGAGCAGCGAGGAAATCCCCCTTTTAAAAAATGGGAGAGTCGATAGCCCCCTTAGCAAAGGTGGAGGGGGATTTTGGATTGCTCATTACCGGATGATCGGTGAGTCATTTGGTAAGTGACTCTTAGCCTAAACCCAAGGGCGTCAATACTGATCCAGGCCCATTTGTTAGACGATTCCCACACCAGGGAGTGGGCCATAGGGGAGGCCTTTTGAGGTTACATTAGCTGGGTGTTATTGGTAAGATGGATATAGTTTATTGGTCAATGCGCCTGAAATTAAGCACTCAGAGGTAAGGCATGCCCCGCAACTTCTGGATGGTTGTCTGTAACGAAGAGAACTATCACATAACGAAAGACCTGGACTTCACAGTTCAAGGTCTCAAGGCCGAATATCGGCGTAAAGTACAGCGGGTCGAGTCCGGCGACCGGTTGCTCTACTACGTAAGCGGCATCCGGTGTTTCACCGCCACGGCGACCCTGACATCCACTTACCGGGAAGAAGAGACCCAGGTCTGGAAGAATGAGGGCCGCGCCAACTGGCTGTACCGCATCGACATCAAGCCCGAGGTGGTGCTGGAGGAAACGCAATACATCAAAGCCGGGCTATTGGCCCACCGGCTGGACTACATCCGGCGCTGGCCTCCTGAGAACTGGTTCATGGCTTTTCAGGGGAACCTGCACTTGCTGCCCAAAAACGATTTCTTCATCATCGAAGAAGAGATGAAGAAGCTTAAGTTTGGCCCAGGCTACGTTCCCCCGTTGGAGCCGCCACCGGAGAAATCCAAGTCCCGCGCCCGCCGGAACCGAGGGGGCGGCCAGGGCCGGAATGCGCCCAGAGGGCCGGGAAATTCACCAAAGACAAACCGGGGGGATGCAAATCCCGGGAATACAAACCCGGTTGACTCAAATTCAGAAAAGACGACCCCGGAAAATGTGAAGCCAGCGAACACCAGCCGAGAACAGGCTCAAGCAAGCAATCAGCAGTAGGTTAACCAATTGGTTGTCTGAGTCCCAGCCGCGATTCCTGATACGATCCATCAGCAGCGCCGGTGATTCGGCGGGCCACCGCGTTATTTGTGCTCCTGCCCCCTAGTATCGCCGTGCAATGGCATCACCTCTGCAAGCCCCGGCGAATGCGACACCTGGCCCAGTCCAAGAAATCTTCAGGGCAGCTCAGGATGCGGGTAAATTCAAATTGGACCGCGTCCAGTGCTCTGGGGACGTAGGAACTGGGTTGGTTTATTCGCAGGCCGTTGACCAGCACCAACAACACTCCCGTCCCTCCGGCGCAATCGTCGCCGTTGGCATAGGTCTCCCCGGAAGGGAGAGTAATGCTGCTGTCGGTGAGAACTCCTCCGGAATTGCTATAAAAACGTGACAGCGTCGCGTTAGACCCAGCTTCTCCCGCCGTTTTGGGGTGCACGTATATCAGGCCCGAACCGTGGGTATGGATGTTGCCGGGCGAGGCAGGCAGTGGTGGCAGTCGTTCTCCACAGACGCCGATTATGTACGGGGCCCACCAGGAATCACCCACCTTTGGCAAAGGCGGCCCCCAGAAAGCCTGTCCGTAGATGGTGATGCTTACCAGAATCACGGTTCCCACCGCTGCTGCCGCCACGGTGAATCGGCGATCAACCGCCCTTCGGTCAATCAATAATATGAGGCCGGGTCCAGTTGCGGCGCCAACGGAGTTATAAGTCAGGTCGAAAACGGAGAATGTTCGGCTGGGCAGAATGGCGTGAAGACTTTCCAAGCCCAGCCCCAAAAGGGCCGACAAACCGAAAGCCACTAGAGAATTGCGTATTCGGCTATGTAGGGATTTTGATGGCGCCGCCGACAGAAAAAGCAATGTGGCCAGTAAGAAATAGGTCGAAAAGTGGGCCGCCACGCTCAGTGTGCCTTGGGACACCGGCCCAGCGGGGACACGAGGTAGGTCTGGCAGGGCGGCCAGATAGACTAACAGGGCGATCCAAACCAGCGTTGTTATTCGGGCGATGAAATGGGGTTGCAGGCAGGCGAGAAACTTTGAAGAAGCTGGCACTAGGTGGCATTCCTCAGCTGTATAAACGAAGAATCTCTAAGAGGTACTGCTCCGGCCCGCTGATTTTGGGGATATCTACCAAAAAGGGGAGGAATCCGCAAACTACCCCACTCAAAAACTAGTGCCTCTACCAAAACGGTGGCTTTGCGATTGAGTGGTCACAGTGGCATAGCAAAAGGCAATGGCAGCTTGCGCGCCAAAACGTTCACATAGCTGTATTGCTTCACGTGGCGGTCGAAGTCTTGATACGAAGGATTGACTTCAGTGGGCTCATTTAAGGAGTCCAAGACATAAAATTTCGTTATCTTCAGCCGGCCAAGCGCCTCGAAAAGATTGCCTCCGGAACACGCCGTTTCCTTCACAAAGCTGGGATGGTATTCGAAAATGACCGACAAATCAGGACTGGCCTGCGCAGTTTTAGACATGCCACCGAGTACGTTAATTTCAGCACCCTCAACGTCTATCTTTACTATTTTGACCGGTCCGGCGTAATCAATCCTTTCAAAATAATCATCAAGGGTGGTTACCGGGACGACGATAAATGGTTGGTCCTGTCTGGTAGTAACCAGGGAGTGAAAATTGCTCCCCCGCGTAGCCAAGAAAAACTTCTGCTCTCCAGGTGCGTCCGAGAGAGCAGTGCAACTTACGTTGGTCCGTTCCCCATATTCGTTGGCGAGGACGGTTTTTTCTAAGGCTTCATAGGTCTCCGGGAAAGGCTCAAAGGCGTGCACCTTGCCAGTAATGCCAACCCTGCTGGCCGCCTTGAGTGTAAAGTAGCCGATGTTGGCGCCTACATCAACAAACACGTCGCCGGCTTGCAGAAGTTTGTCCACCATCTGGGCGGTGTCCATCTCGTATTTATCCCCAAGGTAGTCATAAATTGAGGACCTGGAACTTGGTCCGTAAAAGAATTTGTGACCGCCTATTTCAACCGGGTTTGGAAGAATACCGGTCCTCAAACGCGATGTTAATATAGCCACCCTGGTTACCAGGCGACGCTCTCCGATCTTCACATTAGCGAGTCCAGAGACCTTCACCGGCCACCACAACCAATGAAACACTCGCTTGAGGACCAGAGCGATTAACAGTTTGACCATTTGATCTGGCGTCTCCTTAACCGTTGTCTGCCGGAATTTTACTAATCAGGTCTGCATATTGTTCAAACAGGTTGCAGCATCCTCAATTTCTGATTTTACTTCCGGGTCAGTCTCTAATTCAAGGGCGCGTTTCAGCGCGGCCACCGCCTGGCTTCCGCCAATTTGTCCCAGCGCCCAGGCCGCGTGACATTGCACCAAAGGTTCCGCATTTTCCAGAGCGTCAACCAGCGCCGGGATGGCCGATTGGTCTTTGAGATTGCCCAGGGCCACGCAGGCGTTGCGCTGCAGTCCTGTTCGTTTGGCCCGCATTATCGGCGTACCCTGGAATCGCTGCCTGAATTGCTCCTCGGATAGTTGCAGCAATTCCACCAGGTCCAGGGAAGCCAGACCCACGTTTTGGAATGCCCGTTCTGGGGTGGGCGTGGCCTTGCGGTTGACCGGGCACACCTCCTGGCAAATATCGCAGCCGAACACCCAATCCAGCATCTTGGGCCTGAGTTCAACCGGTATCGGTCCCCGATTCTCAATGGTCAGGTGGGAAATACAGCGGGAATTGTCGATGACGTAGGGCGCGACGATGGCTCCGGTGGGACAGGCATCGATGCAGCGAACGCAACTGCCGCAGGTCTTGCTTAGGGGTGGGTCGGGTTCTATTGCCAGATCGGTGATTATTTGCCCTAGAAAAACCCAAGAACCCAACTGGGGAGTTAGAATGTTGGTATTCTTGCCGAACCAGCCCAGGCCTGACCGATTAGCCGCGGCCCGGTCCAGCATGGGGCCGTCATCCACATACCAGCGGGCGTCAACCTGGACATCCAATCGCTGGGAAAGGACCGAAACGTACTCGCGCATCTTACGTTTGATAACCCGGTGGTAGTCCCGCCCCCGGGCGTAGCGAGCTACCTTGCCCTTGGGGGTTGCGCCCTTTCCAGCGGCGTCTGGCGCCGAGGTATCTTCCACGAAGTAGTTGAGTCCCAGGCAGATGATCGAGCGTGCGGCGGGCAGCAATCCTTCCGGTCTGCTGCCTCGCTCAACCCTTGATTCGGTATACCAGGGCAGGCCGTCCATCAGTCCCTGGCTGATGCGCTCCAGCGTGACCGCTCGGTCTTGGGCGAACTCTTCCGCCGAGGTCACCCGTACCAGGTCAAATCCCAACTCCGTAGCCAGAGCTTTGACGGTGTCTTTAATGTCGGGTGCAGACATAGTAGTAAACCGGCCCAATCACCGCAGCCAAGACCGCGGGAGCATCAAAGGTTCTCTCCCATATATTTGCCCTGATAACCCTGGGACGCTGCTGTGCCCAGTCTAAAAAAGACCAACTGCATCAACCTGGCTCCCTGCTGAACCCGGTAGCCCTGGGGATGGTGCACCACCATCAAGGCTTGGGAGCGGCCCTGATAGCCGGCATCCCACACGGCGGTGTGAATGCTCACCGCGCTGCGCAGCAGGCTGGAGCGCGGCCTGCCTAACGCCATCAAGTCCAGCGGCAAGGCAACCACCTCATTGAAGGTTATCAAATAAGAGCCGGTCGGCAATGGGAGCCATCCCCCTTGGTCAAAAATCAGGGGGCGGGTCTTGGATACCGCCCGCGTTTCTGCTCCCTGACCCATGCTGCCCGGAGTCGCCAATTTGCTGACTTCCTTCAGCGTCAAATCAAATCCGTTGGGTTGGAGCTGATCGTCCAGTGACCGGAAGTCGCCGATCAATGGAGGCTCCTGCCGCACCAATTCAGCGATGGATTCGCGACCTAAAACCTCTCCGCTCATTATTCCTCACACCCCCAAAAGTTAAAGGCCCGGAGAGTATTGTATCGCACAAAGCTCCGGGCCGGTGTAGACGGTCGTTAGATTAGTGGTGCGTTTAGTCGTGCATGAAGTCCTGTATATCGGCGGGCAATGGAACATGCACCGGGATCTCCGTTACCACTACTCCCGTGGTAAGCATCATGCCCGCCACGCTGACGGCATTCTGGAGGGCGGACCTGGTTACCTTGGCTGGGTCGATGACTCCCCGTGAAATCAGGTGGGTGTACTCGCCCTTTTCGGCGTCAAACCCCCAGTCGCCTTCACCGTCTCGTACGTGTTCCAGAACCACCTGGCCAGGGTGCCCGGCGTTATCGGCGATCAGCATCAAGGGCGCGTTCAAAGCTTCTTTGAGAATCCGCACGCCCAGGACTTCTTCACCTTGCAACTGCTGCTCCAGGTCGTCCAGGACGCTGCCGGCCCGGATCAGGGCGACGCCGCCCCCGGGTACGATTCCCTCTTCAATGGCGGCCCTGGTGGCGGCCAAGGCGTCCTCGGTGCGGCCCTTGCGTTCGTTAAGCTCGGGCTCGGTAGCTGCGCCCACCTTGATCACGGCCACTCCACCGGCCATGGCCGCCAGGCGCTCTTGCAGTTTTTCCCGGTCGTAGTCCGAGGTAGTGTCTTCGATCTGGACTCGAAGCTGCTCGATCCTGCCGTGGATCGCGGCTTCTTCGCCGCCACCATCCACGATGGTTGATTCGTCCTTCAGGCAAAGCAGCCGGCGGGCGGAACCCAGATGGGAAAGCTCGACCGAGTCCAGGCTCAATCCAGTGTCGGAGCTGATAACAGTGGCTCCAGTCATGATGGCCATGTCTTCCAGCAACGCCTTGCGTCGGTCGCCAAAGCCCGGGGCTTTTATCGCCACGCAGTTCAGCGTTCCCCGCAGTTTGTTTACCACCATGGTGGCCAGTGCTTGGCCGTCGATGTCCTCGGCAATAACAACCAGCGGACGTCGGCCTCCTTCAGTTACTTTTTCCAAGGTTGGAATGATGTCGCTGGCGGAACTGACTTTCTGGTCGGTAATCAAGATCAGCGGACCATCCAGGTCCACCTCCATACGTTGGGCGTCGGTAACAAAGTGGGGCGACAGGTATCCCCGGTCCAATCGCATTCCTTCAACGATTTCCAAATCGTCGTCGATGCTCTTGGACTCTTCGACGGTTATAACCCCTTCCCGGCCAACTTTATCCATCGCCTCGGCAATCAGTTCGGCGATGGGCTCCTCATGGGCGGATAATGCGGCGATCCTGGCCACTTGTTCCCGGTTCTCCACCGGGATCGACATCTTTTCGATCTCTGTTACCACTGCGTCTAGGGCTTTGTTTATCCCAGACCTGAGGGTCATGCCGCTGGCTCCGGCGGCCACGTTTTTGAATCCCTCTTGCACAATGGACCTGGCCAGGACTACCGAGGTGGTTGTGCCGTCACCGACCACATCGTTGGTCTTGGAGGCGGCCTCTTTCACTATTTGAGCGCCCAGGTTTTCGTAAGGGTCGGGCAGCTGGACTTCTTTGGCCACCGTCACGCCGTCACTGCACACCACCGGCAAGGCCCACATTCTGGCCAGCAGAACATTTCTGCCGCTGGGTCCCAGGGTCAAGCCAACCACCCGGCCCAACTCATTTACACCGCGCATCAGGCTGGCGCGGGCTTCTTCGTTAAAGACTAACTGCTTGTCTGCCATAGTTGACTCCTCAGTAGATAATCAAGTTGCTGTTAATAAAATTGGTAGCAATCAATTTGAACGGTGCGCCAATTTAGAGGACGCTGCCAGGGAGTGCCACTAAATTTCCGCGCAAGGTCGGTAGAAATCCCCCAGCGTTTAGTCACTGGAGTCTAGCCGATTCCAACTAACAAATATGCGGCAGGCGGCGGAGATTGTCAACCATGGTCTTGCCGCCATACAGGGCAATCGCATACGGCATGTGCGTGGTCTTTGCGAGGAGTTCCCATGGAATCGGGACGACGAAGCAATCTTATGCACTTGAGATTGCTTCGCTTTCGCTCGCAATGACGTCGAAGCGGTTCTCAGATGCAAATGTTCGGTGCCGCCAGAACCAGCGGCTTTTCCTGATGCGATTCGGCACGCCCCCGGCGCTCCCTGAGGTTTCAGCCGTTTTATCAGCCATTTTAAGTAAGCTCCAGCGGCGGGCCCCACAGCCGAACGTCGGCTTTGCCTGCTACTTGACTGCACAAGACTTGCATCGAGACCGCCGATGTTGGGTGAAGCGTCTCCGGCGCTAATTCGGCCAGGGGGACCAGCACAAAGGCCCGCTCCGACATTCGGATGTGGGGAATTTGAAGGTCCGGTTCGGCCACCTGGATCACCTGGTCACTGTAAAGCAGGATATCAATGTCGATGACCCTTGGCCCGTAGCGGACATTCTCCTGCCGGCCCAGGTCCTGCTCGATGGTCTTGACCAACTGCAGTAAGGGCGTCGGCGGCAGGGTGGTGCGAATCTCGGCCACACAGTTCAGGAAATCCGGCTGGTCGGCGACTCCCCAGGGGGCGGTCTCATATAACGACGAGCTTTTGATCACCCGGATCTCAGGCGTTTCAGCCAGGAGGCGCAGCGCCCGGGACAGGTTGGATTCTCGATCGCCCAGATTAGCGCCCAAGCCCAGGTAGGCGGTTACTTGCTCCAATTTGCGGGTCTCCACCCTCGTACGATGGCGTCGGTCATGCGGCTGACCCGCACCATCTCTTTGACGTCATGGACCCGCACAATGTCCGCTCCGCCGGCGATGGACATTGCCACGGTGGCAGCGGTGCCTTCCAGTCGCTCCGCCACCGGCACATCCAGGACCTTGCCGATGGTGGACTTGCGGGATGTGCCCAGCAGCAGTGGATGCCCCAACGACTGGAACTCACCCAGTCTCCGCAGCACTTCCAGGTTGTGGTCCGGGGTCTTGCCGAAGCCGATCCCCGGGTCGAGGATGATGTTCTCTTGAGGGACGCCCGCTTGTTGAGCAGTGTCGATGCTGTGCCGCAAGCTGGCGAAAATGTCCGGCAGCAAATCTTGGTACTCGGTGGTGTTCTGGTTGTGCATCAGGATTATCGGCACACCGGCCTGGGCGGCGAGCTGGGCCAACTTTGGGTCGGCTTTCAGCCCCCAAATGTCGTTGATGATTACCGCGCCGGCGTCCAGGGCCGGCCGGGCGATCGACGACTTGTAGGTATCAACGCTGATGGGCAAGCTAACCTGGGCAGCAATGGCCTCCAGCGGGGGAATCAGACGCCGTAACTCTTCTTCGGTCGAGATGGGCTGGTGGCCGGGACGCGTTGACTCGGCGCCCACGTCCAGAAAATCGGCGCCTGCTTCTTGGAAGCGCAGCGCCTGGTCTACAATGGCTGAAACGTCGTTGCCCAGACCGTCGCCGGAGAAGGAGTCGGGCGTCACGTTGACAATGCCCATTACATAAGTGCGGCGTCCCCAAATGAGGCGTTCGCCGTTGGCGACGCGGAGGTCAGTGAGTGATTTAGTTGATGGAGGCATTGCGGTCATCAAACCCAGAACATTTCTAATTCTACACCCACCAATACCGCCTTGCGCGGGCCATAACTGCTCTGCTAGCATGGGCCTGTTGGACCTATACGGCGATCGGGAAGGGCAACATGACAGCAGAAAAGCGACGAATCGACGACAAGATAGAGAACCTGGACCGGATGCGCCAGCAGGCCTACAAAGGCGGCGGCCAGCAGCGCATCGACCAGCAGCATGGCCGGGGCAAGCTAACCGCCCGGGAGCGTCTGGCCAAACTGATGGACCAAGGCACCTTTCAGGAGATCGATTCTTTTGTGACCCATCGGACCACCGACTTCGGTCTGGCTGACCGCAAGTTCTTGGGCGATGCCGTAGTCACCGGTCATGGCCTGATCGATGGCCGCCAGGTTTTTGCCTACGCCCAGGACTTTACCGTGTTCGGCGGCTCTCTGTCTGAAGTTGTGGGCCAGAAAATCTGCAAGGTAATGGACCTGGCGGGTAAGACCGGCTGCCCGATGATCGGCCTGAACGACTCGGGCGGCGCGCGAATTCAGGAAGGCGTATCCAGCCTGGCGGCCTACGGCGATATTTTTCTGCGTAACACGCTCTACTCCGGGGTGGTGCCTCAGATATCGGTTATCATGGGGCCGGCGGCGGGCGGTGCGGTATACTCTCCGGCCATCACCGATTTCATCTTTATGGTGAAGGGAACCGGGCAGATGTACATCACCGGGCCCGATGTGGTCAAGGCGGTAACCGGCGCCGAAGTGACTCACGAGGAACTGGGCGGGGCCGACTCCCACGCGACCCGCAGCGGGGTGGCCCAATTTGTCTACGAGACGGAAGATGAGTGTCTGGAGGAAGTGCGCCGCCTGCTCAGCTTCCTTCCCCTGAATAATATTGAAGACGGGCCCACCTACGATTCCGACGATCCCATTGACCGCTCGAACCAGGAGCTGCGTTACCTGGTGCCCGACGAGGCCAACCGCCCCTATGACATTCGCGATATCATCTACAAGATCGTAGACGATGAAGAATTCATGGAAGTCCACCAGAGTTTTGCCCCCAACATAGTGGTGGGATTTGGCCGGTTCAACGGACGTTCAGTGGGTGTCGTGGGCAATCAGCCCGCCTATTTGGCCGGAGTTCTAGACATCAACGCATCGGTCAAAGCCGCCAGATTCGTCCGGTTTTGCGACTGCTTCAATATTCCGCTGGTAACCCTGGTGGACGTTCCTGGATTTATGCCCGGGGTTGATCAGGAGTATGGCGGCATAATTCGCCACGGGGCCAAGCTGATCTATGCCTACGCCGAAGCCACGGTGCCCAAAATTTGTGTGATTACCCGCAAAGCCTACGGTGGGGCCTACATCGTGATGAGCAGCAAGCACCTCAATTCTGATATAAACCTGGCCTGGCCTTCGGCGGAAATTTCCGTGATGGGCCCCGAAGGCGCAATTAACATAATTTATCGCGAAGAGATTTCCCGGGCGGATGATCCCCAGCAGACCCGGGAGGAACTTACTAAAGACTATCAGGATAAATTTACCAACCCTTACATCGCCGCCAGCCGGGGTTTTCTGGACGATGTTATCGATCCGTCGGAAACCCGCCTGAAGATAATCAAGTCTCTGGACATGCTGCGGAACAAGCGAGACCACCTGCCGTCCAAGAAGCACGGCAACATTCCCCTGTAGTCTCGAGGCGGCTTTGCTTTGCCGGTGGTCTCGATACGGCGTTTTGGCCTGCTCGACCAACGGGCGGCGTCGAGTCGATTGAGTCGCGAAACGGCTCGAAACGTTGATGTAACCCTGAGAGTAGCGAAGGGTCTAGTATCCAGGGAACTAGGTACTTCGCGGAGTTTATCCCGCGCGGGGCCGAAGCGCTCAGAATAATTTTTGAGGCTAGGCCGCCGGTAGCTTAAATACCTCCTGCCCGCCATATTCTGAGTGCTGTATACTTGCGCCACGCTAGTTGCTGCCCATAGGGTGGCATCGTTTCCATCGGCTCGATTCTGTCTCAACTCAAAGCACATCAACTATAAGGCGCAGCAATGGAATTTGGACTTTTCGACCAGTTGCCCTGTGCGGCGACACAAGAAACCTACGCCCGCTATCAGGAGATTATCCGCCAGAGCAAGCTGGCCGACCAATTGGGATTGGACTCGGTCTGGCTGGCCGAATATCACTTCACGCCCCACTTCTCCGTCATGCCCTCCCCATTGCTGGTGGCCTCGGCCATTGCCCAATGCACCCAACGGGTGAAAATCGGCACCGCGGTCAATTTGCTGCCATTACATCAGCCCATTCGTCTGGCCGAAGAAGTCGCTACTCTGGATGTACTTTCCCAAGGTAGGGCCATCTTTGGCATTGGCCGGGGTTCCAACGCAGAACACTACGAGGGCCTGGGTGTCCCCATGGAAGAAGGAAGGCCCAGGTTCGCCGAGGCTCTGGACCTGGTGCTCAAGTGTTGGACTCAGGACCGGGTTTGTCACCAGGGCGCCTATTACCAGGCCGATGATGTTCAGGTAGTGCCCAAGCCCTTCCAACAACCTCACCCGCCGGTCTACATCGCCGCCAATAGCCCGGAGACATTTCCCCTGGTCGGTGAGCTGGGGCACAACATCCTGGTCACGCCGCTGATGAGGGGCAATGAAGGAGTGCGGGACAACTTGGCGCTCTACCGGCAGAGCCTGACCGAGCATGGTCATGACCCGGCCAAGGTGAAGGTATTCCCCATCCTGACCGCCTGCGTTGCTGAGACCGGGCAGAAAGCGCGGGCCATCATGGAGCCATCGTTGGATAATTACCTGGGGGTGTTGCGCGAGCGGCGTTCCAGAGCACCGGGCCGGACCATCGACCTGACCAGCGATGTAATATTGCGAGACTATGCCGTGGTGGGAGACCCTCAGGAATGTATCGACCGGATTGCCCAGTTTCGAGAAATTTTCGGTTGCCAGGGAATCATGTTCTGGCACAATATCGGCGGCATGATCCCAGACGAAGCAGTGACCAAGTCCTTGCGGTTGTTCGTCGACAAAGTGCTGCCCCACTTCAAGTGATATATGTTCGATCAAGCCCACCGGGTAGTGCGAAGCTAAAAATGATTTTTAAGGCAGGGCATGCCGGGGCGTGAGACCCCTCGCCTGAGGCCTCTTCCACGGGGTGGGTTGACTCAAAAGTGTCAATTGTGGTCGGCGTTTGAAGTGACGAGCGCATCCTTGATGCCACCCTGAGCGTAGCGAAGGGTCTAAAATCCAGGGAACTAGACTCTTGGCGGGCTAAATATGGCTTTTGAGTCAAGGCCCACATACGTAGAGAACGCCTGTTGGAAGGGAGCAGGAGGGATGGGTATCACCCTCATCCCTTCGACAGGCTCAGGGCGAACGGACAAACCCGTTCGTGGTGAGCTTGTCGAACCATGAGCGGGTGGAATTATTGGTCGGTTTTTGGAACACAAGGTACTTTTGGAGCAAAGCCCATCAAGGGAGAAGGAGCTTAATTCCTCCCCGTTAAAAGGGGAAGAAAGAGAGTGACCCAAGCGCCAGCTATCCCGCCAGCGAGCCCATGGGGTCCCAAGGGTGCAACACTATCGGCTCCGCATCCCAGGCCTTTAGCAAGTCTGCCGGCAAGTAGCTCTTGGGGGCGGCAATTTCAAACATATACTCGGCAA
>JACZRM010000034.1 GCA_022576105.1 Chloroflexota bacterium
CCTGCACCGGTCCAACGGCAACGTTGGAGGCTTTCTAGGGCCTTTTATGGCTGGGGCCCTGCTGACCGGTGGAATCCTCGTTTGGCGTTGGGGGGCCCTGGACTGGCGCTGGATTATGGGTGGCGGCACTCCCTTGTTGTTCCTGCTGGCTGTCCTGGTCCTGATCACCCTGTGGAACGTCGGTGGCCCCAAAGTCGAAACTGCGCCCTTCAAGAGCAACCTGGCGGTACAGTTCAAAAGCCTGAGGGAGGCCTTTGAGGGCCGGGGGATGTGGGCCATCTTCACTGTGTCCGCCTTACGGGGCATGGGAGACCGGTCCTTCATATTTTTTTTGCCCCTGTACCTTCGTGTGGAGCTGGACATGAGCTTTATAACAGTCGCGCTGCACGTGGCGCTGGTGGCGGCGCCGGGGATAGTCTCAGGTCCCCTATTTGGGGCACTCTCCGACCGCATCGGCCGCAGGCCGGTGATCACCTTTGTCATGGCCACGGCGGTGGTGCTTCCCGTAACCTTGGTCATGGGAGGTGCTGGACTGGGAATGACGCTGTCGGTGGTCCTGTTCGGCGTATTTCACTCAGCGGTCAACTCATTGACCCAGGCGGCGGCAATTGATGAAGCCGCCGGTAGGGGACTGGACGCCACTTTTATTGGTCTGATGTGGGGCAGCAACGCCTTCTTCAGCGCTGGAGCGGCCATCATTGCTGGATTATTGGTGGGGTTCTACGGCTGGCCGGTGGCTTTTTACTTCTCCGCCGGCCTGTTCTTCGTGGGATTCCTGGCGTCATTGCTGATGCCGAAAACGGGGCATCTCCAACTGAGCCCAGCCTGATGCCGACAAGTCCCAATGCCTGACGCGAAACAGGTCACTATCTACACCGACGGCTCCTGCCTGAACAACCCCGGCCCAGGGGGATATGGGGCGGTGTTGCTTTTTGGAGCCCACCGCCGGGAAATCTCCGGCGGGTACCGCCGGACCACCAACAACCGAATGGAGATCATGGCGGTTATCGCCGCCTTGGAAGCCCTGACCGAGCGTTGCCAGGTGACTCTGTATAGCGACTCCCAGTATGTAGTCAACGCCATCAGCAAGGGTTGGGCCAAGCGCTGGCAGGCCAACGATTGGAAACGCAACAAAAGGGAGATGGCGGTTAACCCAGACTTGTGGGAGCGATTGCTTCAAGCCTGCAAATCCCACCAGGTAGACTTTCAGTGGCTGCGGGGACACTCTGGCATCGAAGAGAACGAGCGGTGTGATCGCCTGGCCTTTGCCGCCGCCAACAAGTCTGGACTGCCCGAAGACACCGGCTACCAGCCGGACGGTACATAGGGGGCAGGCGCCTGCCCCCTCCCCTTATCAAGGGCAAGGTTAGGCCTCTCCTGAGCCACTTCGACAAGCTCAGAGCCTGCCCTGAGTTCATCGAAGGGACAGGCTGGGCCGAAGGGTTCCTCAGAAAAACAAGGCTAATTATTCATTTAGAATCTCTCAACCGCCGACAACCACTGCCACTATTGGCTGACAAGTCAGACCAATTTGGTCAAATATCTATTGACAGGTTTACCATCTAGTGATAGGCTAAACGTGAAGTAAGCTAGGAGTCTAGCTCCTCCTTACTCCGAAATCCGTCCAGGAGGTGGCAATTGGTAAAAGTATTCGTACTGCACCATAGTTGGAAGTTCCCTTGTAGCCTCCCTGCTGGTGGGTGCTCGGAGTCAGGGAATCAGAGTGAGAGTGCTGCACCAGCAGGGATGTCGGAAGCGTAGGCTCTGCGACGTTGATTAACGCGGTTAGCACCCGGTAATTAGGGATAACCCATCTGGTCGTGATGACCAGAAGTGCGGGGCCACGAAAAACCATCGGGACTCGGTAGGTTTACCGAGTCCCGATTTATTTATCTGCCCTCCGGCTCAACCCTCTAAAGCCGCCTGATACTGTTCCGGAGTGTTCAAGTCCCACAGGACCGCCGGCTCTCCCGTTTCCACCCGCTGTGTCCGTTCAACATGGCGCTGCACCAATGCCTTCATACCTTGAGTCGCTTCGTCGATCTCGGCCAATTCGTCAAATAGCGACCCATCGACAATAATTGGGTGGCCGCCTTTACCCTGATATGTTGGAATGGTAATTAAGGCATCCCCGGCGTGGTGCGCTTCAAGCAAAAAACTAATGGTCTCGGCGTTGCGGGGTTGGTCAACGTTGAGGATTAACAGCGTGGTGGGTTGGTCTGAGCTTAAATTTTCTAGGCCAGCCTTGCCAGCTTTGATGGAGGTGGTTTTTCCCTGGAGATAATTGGGGTTCAAGACCCAACTCACCCCATCTTCCCGGTCGATCAGCGGGTGGAGCCGGTCGGCCTGATGACCCAGCACTACCATCACCCGCTCGACTCCGCCATTTCTGAGGGCGGCAACCTGGTGTTGCAGCAAAGAAGTGCCCTGCCAGGGGAGCAGGGCTTTCAGTTGACCCATACGGCGAGATTCCCCCGCCGCCAGCAAGATTGCTACGACTTTAGGCATGGGGCGCTACGCGTTGACGGTGCGGCTGACCTTTTCGGCGGCCCGGTCCAGCAGCCAGTCGTCCATTTGCATCACGCCGCCTTTGCCGCCCCGCCGGGTCATGATGATCTCCGACATGACGCTGACGGCGATTTCTTCGGGAGTCAACGCACCGATGTCCAACCCAATCGGCGAACGGACTTGCTTCAGCCGCTCCAAGGGTATCCCTTGCTGCAACAACCGCTGATAAATCATCAAGGTCTTGCGGCGGCTGCCCATCAGTCCAATGTAGCGGGCCCGGGTGTGTAGGGCCGATTCCAAGGCCATGTCGTCGTAGCGATGGCCCCGGGTGGCAACCACGATGAAGGTGTTGACGTTGATCGTTAGATGTTCCGACCAGCCTTCGTATTCAGTAACCAGGTTCTGCTCCGCATAGGGATACCGTTCCGGGTTGGCAAACTCCGGGCGGTCGTCGACCACCAACACCCGGTAACCCAAATTGTGGGCCAGGTCTGCGGTGGCCTTGCCCACATGACCGCCGCCCACCATAATCAGAGTCGGCGGTGTCGTGAATCCTTCAATGAATACCTCGGTGCCATCGTCGGTCACAAAGCTCTCGATCGCACCGACATCGGCCACCTTCTTGGCCAGGTCCAGCGCCCGATTATCCAGATCGGCATTGCCCAAAGTGCCGGAAACTGCGCCGTCCAAACGCAGCAGCAGCTTGGCGCCCATATTGGACCCGCCCTCCGGCACATTTACCACTGTCGCCAGAGCTGCCGGTTCTCCGCCATCGTAGGCATCCAGCAACTGCTGGCCGATTTCCGTAAAGTCGCCGACTTCCCACAAAGGTTCCAGGTAAAAATACATGGTGCCGCCACACACCAGACCGTCGCGGGCGGCTATATCTTCGTTCAAGAAGTAATTCTTGAACTCAGGGCCGCTGTGATTACGCATCAACTCTTTGGCAGCGAACCAGATGTCGCCCTCGACACAACCGCCGCCCAGGGTGCCCACGCCGGTGCCGTCCTCCCGCACCAGCAGCATCGCCCCGGATTTTTGCGGAGTTGAGCCCTTGGTACGGACTACCGTGGCCAGCACGCAGGGCTGACCGCTTTCCAGCAGGTTGACCGCTTCCTGTATTACTTCTTTCACGCGTTTATGCCTCTTGAGATAGTCATCACGCCACCAACTCCATCAATGATTCCTGGGATTTGGCTGTCTTAAAGTCCCTAACAAAATAACCGGGCGGTCTCCCTGAGCCCTTCGGCCCAGCCTGTCCCTTCGATGAACTCAGGGCAGGCTCTGAGCTTGTCGAAGTGGCTCAGGATAGACTCCGCGAAGGGTCTAAACACCTGGCTATCAGAACCTTTCTAGTCACATGTGCTCTCCGAGGATTCTAACACCATTAGCTATGCTATAGGCGTACTGTTCTCGCATAAGGTTTTGTGCTGCAGGACTTTAGATTCTTCGTCGTCCCGATTCCATCGGGACTCCTCAGAAAGACAAGAATATTTATTCTATTGGCGCTCTTAACAATCCAATTCAGCTTATCAACTTTCCCCATTCATGGCAATCGGCGCAATTGGAATCCGACAAGGCCACCAGGCTGCGAAGATTGCTGATTGGTATTATAACTGAAAGCAGATTCACTGACGCAATTAGCCTCAAGTCATTCGCTTAACGGCAGACTGAACTGTAAAATTGACGCTAAATCAAGTATAATATACCTGTATATGACTGTAGTAGCCATTACCTCTGCCGACCTTCGTAATTCGCGAGAGTACACTCAGGTTATGGAATCTCTGGGGGCGGAAGTAAGATTACTCACTCCCCCTGGGGAAGGGACTCCTGAGACGATGATGCGAGGTGTGGGCGGTTTGCTCCTTTCCGGCGGCCCCGATATTGACCCTACCTTTTATGGCATTGTTCCAGACCCGGATGTCGCTTTGAATGTATGCCGGCCGCTGGACGACCTGGAGTTTGGTCTGCTGGATTATGCCTTGGACCAGGACATGCCCGTACTGGCAATCTGCCGGGGCATGCAATTGCTCAACGTGGCTTTTGGCGGCAGTTTAATACCGGACATACCCGGCCACCACAACCCCCCAGACGAAGACGATTCAGCCCCGCTGAAGCACCTGATCTACCTGGCCCCAGGCGCCAAGGCGGCGGCGGTTATCGGCGCCGCCGGGTTTTTCAGGGTGAACAGCCTGCATCACCAGGGACTGCGTGAGGCCCAACGCTCGCCCCGACTGATGAGCATTGCTTACTCGGTGGATGATGGCCTAATCGAAGGGCTGGAGAGTCCAGAACACAGCTGGGTAATTGGCCTGCAGTGTCACCCGGAGCGCCAGGACGAAGTCCCCAAAAGCTTCGCCAACCTTTTCGCGGCCTTCCTGGACCGGGCCGAGATGCACCTGGAAAAGTGCCAAACCTGACCCATCTGATCGGGTAAACTGGTCCAACCAAGAAAAACAGGCCCAGCAATAAATCTAATAATTTATGGATCAATTGACGCGAGGGATGTGAAGGGGAGTCGATTAGAATCTGAGCCAACTTTCTGCACGAAACAACCGAATTCGACCAATGATCCGCTGAGGAGTAGCAGTTTATGGTAACCACCGCCGCACCAACGCCGCCCGGCGGCAGCATCACCCCGATTCGTATTGAAGAGGAGATGCGCACCTCCTATCTAACCTACGCCATGAGCGTTATCGTGTCCCGGGCCTTGCCCGACGTTCGAGACGGCCTGAAGCCGGTACAGCGCCGCATTCTATACGCCATGCACGAAATGGGCATTCGGCCCAACTCTCAGCATCGAAAGTGCGCCCGTATCGCCGGAGAGGTGCTGGGCAAGTTCCACCCCCACGGCGAATCTTCCGTTTATGACGCCCTGGTGCGTATGGCCCAACCCTTCTCCTTACGCTATCCCTTGATCGACGGCCAGGGCAACTTTGGCAGCGTCGACGGTGATCCACCGGCCGCCATGCGGTATACCGAAGCAAGATTGGCCAGAATAGCCGAGGAATTGCTGGCGGATATCGACCAGAACACGGTGGATTTCCTGCCTAACTTCGACGAGTCTCTGGAAGAACCGACCGTCCTGCCCAGCCGAATGCCCAACATGCTGGTCAACGGCGCCACCGGAATCGCGGTGGGAATGGCGACCAACATTCCTCCCCACAACCTGGGCGAGATTTGCGACGCCGTCTGCTACCTGGTGGACCACCCCGACTGCAGCGCCGACGACTTGATCAAGCTGGTGCCCGGCCCCGACTTTCCCACTGCCGGTATCATCCGCGGCACCTCCGGGATCATCGAGACCTACACTACCGGACGGGGCCGCATCGTAATGGAAGCGGCGACCGAAATCGAGGAAGTTCGCGGTGGCCGTGAACGCATCATCATCACCGAACTGCCCTACCAGGTAAATAAGGCCCACCTGGTGGAAAAGATTGCCCATCTTACCCGTGAAAAGCGGGTGGATGGCATATCCGACATCCGGGACGAATCGGACCGCCACGGCATGCGCATCGTGATCGAGCTGCGACGGGATGCTCAGCCCAACATTGTCCTGAACAATCTGTATAAACATACCCAATTGCGTACGGCGTTCAACTCCATAGTTCTGGCCCTGGTGGATGGCCAGCCCCAGGTACTACCGCTGCGACGCTGCCTGGCCCTGTTCATCGAGCACCGCCAGATAGTGATCCGGCGGAGGTCTGAATTCCAAGTGCAACGGGCCAGAGACCGGGACCACATAGTTCAAGGGTTGTTGCTGGCCCTGGACCGAATGGATGAGGTGATTCAAACCATTCGCAGTTCCGACGACGTGGAAGCTGCTCGAACCAACTTGATGCAGCAATTTGACCTTTCCCAGCCTCAAGCCCAGGCCATCCTGGACATGCAGCTGCGCCGTTTGGCCGCCCTGGAACGAGAACGGCTGGAAAACGAGCATGAAGAACTGCTCAAGACCATCGCCGCCCTGGTGGAGTTGCTGGATAATCCTGGAAAAATTCTGGCGACCATCAAGACCGAAACCCGCAAGCTCAAGAAGGACTTCGGCAATCCCCGCCGGACGGTGATCTACCCGGACGAAGTGGTGGACCAGACCGCCGAGCAGTTCATAACCCACCAGGACGTGATGGTAACTCTCAGCCAGCGGGGATACATCAAACGCGTGCCCTGCGACACCTACAAGGCCCAACACCGGGGCGGCAAGGGCGTGCGCGGAATGACAACCCGGGATGACGATGCCCTGATGGACCTGGTTACGGTGGACACCCACGACACTTTGCTGTTCTTCACCAACCGGGGAAGGGTATATCCGCTGAGGGTGTTCCAAATCCCGGCTGACACATCCCGAACCACCCGGGGGACGCAACTGATCAACTTGGTGCCCCTGGCCCGGGGCGAGCAGGTAAAGACGATACTGCGCACCCAAAATCCCAAAGAGGGCGACTTGCTGATTCTGGCCACCCAAATGGGCGAGGTTAAGGCGCTGAAAGAGGGACAACTTTCCAATATCCAGGCCCGTGGTCTGATTGTGATGGAC
Source organism: Chloroflexota bacterium (assembly GCA_022576105.1). The sequence continues at coordinate 7,046 of JACZRM010000034.1, forward strand.
CTGGAAGAGGGCGACGAGCTGATCGGCGTGACCCAATTGGGCGATGCTGAAGATGTTGTGATGGTGTCAGAGCAGGGGCAGGCGATCCGATTCCCAGTGCACGACCTTACCCCTCGCTCTCGCGCCGCCGGCGGTGTGCGCGGACTGAAGCTGCGTGAAGGCGACCGGGTAGTCTCTATGAATACCGTCACACCCAAAGACCGCCTGTTAGTGGTAAGCAAAAGGGGCTACGGCAAGGCTACCCGTCTCACCCTGTACCCGACTCATCGTAGGAACGGTCAGGGCGTAAGGACCTTCCGCGTGACCGACAAGACCGGCCCGGTTACGGTGGCCCGGGTCGTCCCCGACGAGGGTGAATTCGAGGTCTTTATCATTTCGTCCAAGGCCCAGGTGGTGCGAATCAACCTGGATGACGTGCGCATGACCGGCCGGGCAACTCAAGGGGTCATACTCTGGCGGGACCGGATGCCGGACGACTTCGTCGCTTCGGTTACTTTGTTCCACCACACGGAATACACCCAGGCCGCGCCGTCCACCAACGGGCACCAAGATACCGAACCACCTACCGAGTAGCGGCAACGATTTCGGTAACTTTGCGTCGTTCGGGCTGTTGACCGGTGTTGTGAGCGAATTCAGTTCATTTGCGCTTGGCGTGTCCCGCCGCCTGTGGTCAGTCGATGGCTGTAGGCGAAAGATGTATCTATTAATGGCGTCGTCAACGTGCGTAGGCCATCGTTCAGGGTTAATTTTGACGCAATCCAGCATGTACAGTCCTGGACAGCGTTATCAAGGAAGTGCTTTCGATGAAGCTTGTTTTTGTACATGGAGCCGGCAGTTCAAGCATGGCCTTCTACTACCAACTGCGGCATTTCCGCAACTCCAAGGCCATTGACCTGCCCGGACACCCCACGGGCACACCCTGCACCAGCATTGACGGTTATGTTGAGTGGGTGCGCGGATTTAATACCGCCCGACGCTACAAAGACATAGTCCTATGCGGACACTCAATGGGTGGCGCAATTGCGCTGCAATACGCCCTGCTCTACCCGGATGAGCTGAAGGGTCTCATTTTGATGGGCACCGGCGCCAGGTTGAGGGTTAAGCCAGCCTTTTTGAAGAATTGCCGCGAGCCGGGTGTGGAGAACTCGGACTGGATGATGCGCCAGAAGTCTTTCTACACCGGGGTAGAGTCGGACATTTACCGGGTACTGCTGCGTCGCGCCGAGGAAATAGGACCTGATGTAGAGTTGAGCGACCTTCTGTCCTGCGACAAGTTTGACGTCATGCAGGAAATCGGGAATATACATCTGCCCACTGAGATTATCTGCGGCGACTCAGATGAAATGACTCCGGTCAAGTATTCAGACTACCTGGCGGCGAAAATCCCAGGAGCCAAAGAAGACATAATTCCAGATGCCGACCACTTCGTTCAACTGAAGCGGTACCAGCAGGTCAACGCCAAGATTGAGCAGTTTCTGACCAGCTTGAAATAGCCTGCTGGCCTACTTATCCGCGGGCCGATACCACCGGCTCTGGTAAAACATGAGAGGTACGCCGTCATCTTCCTGGCGTACCTCTTTTACTTCGCCAAAATATACCGTGTGGTCCCCACAGACGTGGGACCCCACCACCTTGCACCCGAAAAACACCATTGAGTTGTCCAATACCGGGATGCCGTCGTTGCCAAAGGAGTAGTGATAGTCTACATGGCCAGTACGGTCCTCCGGCCTTTTGGCGAAATATGCCCCCAGGTCTTCTTGTCCCGCAAAGAGTATGTTGATCCCAAATTCGCCTCTGGCCTCCACATAGCCATAGGTATGAGTCCCATGGGCCAGGCAGATTAGCAGGGTTGGGGGATCGAGACAGACTGAAGTAAAGGAATTGGCGGTCATAGAATGAGGCTTGCCCTCATCATCCATGCTGGTGACCACCGTCACTCCACTGGCAAATTTAGACATGGCGTTTCTGAATTCGGCTATATCAACCAAGGCTTTTCATCCCACAGTAAGTTCGTCCAATTATAACTGTTTGCTATTACCCCCGCTACTCTTAGATCGGCCGGCAAACTCAGGCGACGATGCACTCAGCCGCCAGGGTACGGGCGAAAACAATCAGCCAAATTGGGGCGGCTTGCACCGTCCAGAGTCGACGGGTCCAGCTTGGCCACCACGTTGGGTGGGATCAGCCCAGAGAAAATCTCAGGGTGAGTCAATTGGGCTAGAATTTCCAGCCCCTGAACCACCCGAGGCCCCGGGCGGCTGAAGTACACGTGGTCAATCAGGTACACTTCGCCCGATTGTACCGCCGGAAGATCGTACCAGCCCTCCTGTCCGGCCAGCCAGTCAATCTCCCTGATGTGCCGGTCCAGGTCTGACGAACACAAGTCGATGTACAGCTTCTCCGGCGCGTATCGTAGAATCTCCGGCCAAGGGGGCCTGGCGGCCGGACATCCCGGTGGGTATAGTTCCTGGACTCCTCCAGCCAATTGCAAAAGTTCCGGTATCCAGTGGCCGCCAATCACCAACGGGTTGATCCCCTCCAGAGAAAATACCCTGGGCCTCTGGACGACAGCCGCCAGTTTTGCCTGGACTGCCGCCACCCGTTCCCTCAGACTCTCAACCAACCGGTCGGCAGCACGGGCCGCACCGCAGGCTTGGCCCACTTGGACCATACTCTGGAATATCTCATCCAGGGTGCGGGGGTTCAGCACCAACACCTGCGGTTGGGCTGCAATATCCGTGACCGCCTGAGTAACCGTGGCGGCATCCACTTCGCAGAAGTAACACAGGTCTTGAGTCAGCACCACATCTGGAGACTGTTCCGCCAGCCAGGCCTGGTCCAGTTCATACGGACTCTCGCCGGAAGCTAGAATTTCGTGCATCAGCTGTTCCACCTGGTCGCTGGACAGCAGTGAGACGTCGATTTTACTGCGGCTGACTACCGATTTGGACCTGGCTTCATCTGGATAGTCACAAAGATCGGTCACACCGATGACCTGGTCTCCCAAGCCAAGAGCGAATAGAATCTCGGTGCCACTGGGCAATAAGGAGCAAATCTTCATTGCGCGCCGGTCATTCCTTTGGTCATGCAGTTTTGTCGCAACCAAGCTCCTGGCAAAGCCTAGAACCAGAGCCTCAGGCCCTATCTCCCCAACAGTCCGGTCCTGTTATATCATAAAGCCATTATAGAACACGCGGGGTAAAATTATTCCCGGGATCAGTCGGCCTGAACTAATCGGATAGAATAGAATGGTTAAAAAGCTGTTGCTCACCCAAATTGCGCCAGCGCGCCTCCCTCCGGCACCCGTTCCGTTGGCCCATTAACGTGACTCAAAGTCGGGCGAACGCCCAGTGGAGCACCCTGGCCCTGCTGCGTCTCAGCGCCTTTGGATTTGGCTACACCGGATTCTTCATGGCAATGGATGCCATCGTGTTGCCCACATTGGTGTTGATGGTAGCCCCGGAGGGCGCCAAGAACACCTTCCTGGGGGTATTGGGTCTCAGCGGGATGATTGCCGCCGGTCTGGTACAACCGATGGTGGGCTGGTACAGCGACCGTACCAGCACCCCCCTGGGGCGTCGGGTTCCATTCATGCTTTGGGGTTCGGTCTTCGCCGCATTGGGCCTGACCGGTGTGGGCTTCGTTTCGAACTACTCGTCGCTATTAATCTTTTGGGTCTTCGTTCAGGTCAATGCCAGTATTGGATACGGACCGTTTCAAGCCTTGATTCGGGACCTGGTTCCGGCCAGCCGCATTGGGATAGCCTCTTCCCTGAAAATCCTGGCCGACGGCGCCGGAGGTGTCACGTTGATCGCGATCAGCGGGGCAATGATCGGTCGATACACTGCGACAGGTGCGGCACACTGGCTGTGGATTACATCCGGCGTGATCGCCGCCACACTGATCGCCACTGCCGGCATCAGTTCGATCACTGTGCTGCTACGAGAGCGGTCAGCCAGACACTCTTTCGGAAGGACGTTGGAGGGGTTGCGGCTGAGGTCGGGACTGCACCCGCACCTGACCTGGTTTCTGCTTTCCAGGTACTTGATGATCGCCGGGATATTTGTATTTCCCACCTACGGCCTATTCTTCCTGGGAGATGTGGTCAGAGTAGAAAATCCGCCGCAAACTCTGGGGGTGATGATCATCTCCATAGGCGGTGCGTTAGTTCTCAGCATTTACCCCGCCGGTTGGATTTCCGACAAAATTGGCCGCAAGCCGGTGGTCATCGGCGGGGCGGTGGTAGCTGCTTTC
>JACZRM010000278.1 GCA_022576105.1 Chloroflexota bacterium
TGTACCGAAGTTTACTGGACGGCATCATGCTGGTGGCCGACGGGGAAGCATCCCAAACCGGCTTGCGACTGGCGCGGGAAGAAGGCTTGCTGGTCGGCGTGTCTTCCGGCGCGAATGTTTTTGCCGCATTGATAGTGGCCAGAGAACTGGGGGAGGGCGGGACGGTGGTCACGGTCATGCCGGATACCGGCGAGCGCTATGTGGACTATCGCCTGTAGCTGCTGATGACACCTCAAACTCAATTACTGGCCGTTGGTGCTCGATGGGCGTTTTCCACGGACACTGGCTTCCTGCAGCATAATGCCGCGTGGAATCACGACTAGGCTGATTGGTTCGTGGCCTCGCAGACCAACGTGACCCAATCATCCTTGGGCCAGGTCTGCTGAACGGTCAACCCGGCTTGCTGCAGGGCCGCCTCGGTTTCCTGCCGCTGGTCATTTATTATACCGGAAGCGATCAGGGTTCCCGTTTGCTTGAGGAGCGGAAGCATGTGTATAGCCCGCTCCCGGATGGCCCGCGATGATATGTTGGCTACCACAATGTCGTACTCGCCGTGCTTGGCGATGGCGTGGGGGATTGTCCCCTGGGCCAGGGCTACCTTATCCAGGATGCCCAACCGCCGGAAATTCTCGCGGGCAGCCTTGATCGCTATCGAGTCAATATCCAGGGCTAGGATGCGGCCGGCCCCCAGCTTGGCCGCGGCAATGGTTAGGATGCCCGACCCTACTCCCAGGTCCAGCACTGCCATCCCAGGTTCAATCAGGTGTTCCAGGGCCTCCAGACAGGTGTAGGTGGTGGGGTGGTAACCGGTACCGAAGGCCATTCCCGGGTCCAGCTCGATGACGATGTCCTCCGGTGCGGGTTCGTAGTCGATCCACGACGGTTTGATTACCAGGCGCCGGCCCAGCTTGAGCAAATCAAAGTGAGATTTCCACGCGTTTTGCCAGTCTTCGTCGGGGGGCAGCGGTTCAATTTTGAGCTCTCCCAGGGGTTGCAAAAGGTTGGTTAGTTTTACGCCCACCTCAATGTGGGCCAACCGCTGCCTGGAGGCAGTTGGTAGATATGTTCGTAGCAAGACCTGGTCCGAGCCCTGAATTTCCATCGACATGCCGTGGCCGTAGCGGTCAAACAGGTAGGAAATGGGTTCAACGTACTCGTAAGGAATTTCGATACTGATTTCGTGCCATTGCATGCTATTTCACCAAAAACAACCCGGAAGTCCCAGTTCCGGGTTGCATACTGTAAATCACGGGTTGATCGATCGATAAATCGGTGGTGGACAGCACACTAACCGAAGGCGTCCTTAATCCGGTCAAAAATGCCCTTGTCATTGGCGTTCTCTTCCGGGTCCGGATTGGAATCCACCGGCTTTTTTGCTGATTCCTCAGCGGCCGGCTGCTCGGCAGTCGTTCCATTGTGGCCAAAGGACTCAGCCAGCTCTTTCAACAACGCCTGCTGACGGGCATCCAGCTTCTTGGGCACCTTCAGGTCAACCAGGACTCGAAGGTCGCCTCGGCGGTTGCTGTGGATGTGCGGGACCCCCATGCCTTTAATGCGGAATTCGCTGCCGGGTTGCGTCCCTTGAGGAATTTTTAGGAGCCTGGTAGTCCCATCCAATGTGGGGATGTCCTTCTCGACACCAAGGGCAGCTTCAACCATGTCAATGGGAAGATCGTAGATCAGGTCAAATTCTTCCCGTCCAAACACCTTGTGCTCCCGTACGTTGACCTGCACGTAGAGATTACCGGCTGGGCCACCGTTGCGCCCCACGTCGCCTTGACCGGCAATGCGGACCTGCATCCCGCCCTGAATCCCGGCGGGGATGGACACGCCGGTCTTGCGCTTGCGTCGCTCCAGACCGGCTCCGCGACAGTTGGTGCACGGGGAGTTGATGATGGTGCCTTTGCCCTGACAGGTGGGGCAGGCGATAATCTGCGCGAATTGACCGAATAAGCTGCGTTGGGTGCGGCGAACCTGGCCGTTACCCCGACAGGTGTTGCAAGTGGTTACCTTGGTGCCGGGTTCATTGCCCTCACCGGAGCAGTGCTGGCATACCTCTACCCGCTCAACCGCCAGTTCTTTTTCAACGCCGAATACCGACTCTTCAAAAGTTAAGGTTACGCTCTGCTGTAAGTCGTTGCCCCGCTGGGGTGCATTGGAGCGTCTTTGAGAGGAATCGCCGAAGAAAGAGTCGAAAATGTCGCCGAAGCCGCCGAAGCCTTCAAAGCCATCGAAGGGGCGATCAAAACCGCTGTTGCCGTTGCCCCCGGCATGCCCAAAACGGTCGTACTGAGCGCGTTTCTTGGAGTCGCTCAATACCTGATAGGCTTCGTTAATATCCTTAAACTTGGATTCAGCGTCGGGGTTCTTGTTGCGGTCCGGGTGATACTCCATGGCCTTCTTGCGGAAGGCCTTGCGAATATCCTCCTCGGTGTCGCTTTTGGAAACTCCCAGAGTCTGATAGTAGTCGGCTTTTGGCATTCAAATCCCGCTGGTAATAGTTAGGCCTAACCCGGGCACTCTCCTGAACATTATAGAGCAATACAGGGTTTAGCCTCAATACTCTTAGGGTCACAACCAGGGCAATCGCATCTCATGGGTCTTGCATGGGGTCTCGCGTGGGGTCTTTGCGAGGAGAGTCGGCGACGGAGCAATTTCATCCCCATGGGATTGCTTCGCTTTCGCTGGCAATGACGGCGAAGCGGTCCTCAGATGCAGTTTCCTAAGTCACAACCGGTCAAAACCCGGTGGAATTTGAGACAAATTGACCAGGAATTGAACCCCTGGAACCCCATCGGAAGGGGGTGATTGACACTTGGATTGGTAGTCCAATAGGCTGCTGGGCTGTCAGGGTTTACCTTTCCATTGCTGGTGTT
>JACZRM010000035.1 GCA_022576105.1 Chloroflexota bacterium
AAGCCGGCGACGCAGCCCCCGGTCAGGGCGTTCCGGCCGTTCCAACCGGGGCCGGTAGTCCTTTACTGCCAAGCTGACCGTTCATGGTGAGCCTGTCCAAGGACAACGATCAACTCCGTTCATGGTGAGCCACTTCGACAGGCTCAGAGCCTGCCCTGAGTTTATCGAAGGGACAAGCTTATCGAACCATGAGCGGGCATCAATTCGCCGCCCTTCGACAAATTCAGGACGAGCGGTCAGTGCCCCGGTGTTTGCGCCAATTGTTTGACAAACCCCTATTCCCAACCCATAATACTTAACCAGCTATAGTAATCACGGTTTAGTAACTCCGGTTTAGTAAAGCCAGCATGTTAAAAGTAGACACAGTGAAGGTTATCTAATGAGCGTAGGCGCCATGCACGACGAAGCCTACTGGGAGAACCTGGTCAAGCGCAGCTTGTGCCGCTTTATGCTGCTGTCCCAGTTGGCCAAGGGCCCGTTGCACGGCTATGGAGTGAATCAGGCCATCAAAGAGGCCTGCCAGGGCTGCTGTGAACCTACCGAGGCCATGGTCTACTCCACCATTAAGGAGTTGATGGACGCCGGCTACGTGGAATGCCGCATGGAAGAGCACCGGGGCCGACAGCGAAGGGTCTGCTGGTTATCTGCATCCGGGGAAGAATCTTTCCGGGCGGCCGCCCGAGTGTGGCAGAAGATGCTGCCCAAGGTAGAGGAAACAGTAGAGCAGGCGCTGAGCGGGGTGGTTGTGGTGTAGGGGCGCACCTGCGTGTGCGCCCTGGGTTTCGAAGAGGCCAGGTTCCGTGTGACGGCTAGGGCAGACACATAGGTCTGCCCCTACACGACAAGAAGATTCGATGGTTATAAGGGGTGCAAAATGGCAGCCAATCAAGAGGAAATCAAAAAGTTAGTTCGAGAGCGCTACGGGGCCAGGGCCAGAGGGGTAATTGAGCTCACCCAGGTGCAAAATGGGGGAGATTCCAGTCGTGGCGACTCTGGTTGCTGCGGGCCAGCCGACCTGGACCGGGCGCTGCGTCTCTACTCTGAAGGTCAGATCTCCGGACTTCCCATGGAAGCGGTGGCGGCTTCGGCGGGTTGTGGCAACCCAACGGCCCTGGCCGGACTGAAAACCGGAGAGCGGGTGCTGGACCTGGGTTCCGGCGGCGGCATCGACTGCTTTCTGGCGTCACAGCAGGTGGGAGAGACCGGCCACGTTATCGGCCTGGACATGACCCCGGACATGCTGGAGTTGGCCCGTAAGAACCAGGCGAACCTGGGCTTGACCAACGTGGAGTTCATCAAGGGGGAGATGGAGCAGATACCCCTGCCCGATAGCCACGTTGACGTGGTAATTTCCAACTGCGTGGTTTGTCTCTCACCAGACAAGGACGCCGTGTTCAATGAAACCTTTCGGGTGCTGGCCCCCGGCGGGCGCATCCACCTTTCCGATATGATGTCGCTGACCCCGGAAGGTCCGGCCCGCACCGACCCGGAAGCCTGGGCTACCTGCGTGGCTGGGGCTGAGTATCGGGATGTGTACCTGGACCGGCTGCAACGAGCCGGGTTTGTCGATATTGAAACCACCGAAGAGAACATAAGGTTCGACGATGATGGTCTCCCCTTGAACGTCGCTAGCGTGAAGGTGGTGGCTCGCAAGCCCCAGTCGTAGGCAGGCAGAACGAGAGTGTACCGTAGGGGCGCACGGCTCTACATTTTGGATTAGTCCATTTTGAACCGCTTGAAGGCTTCGGCGTACTTCATCCCCACCTTCTCCCCAATGTTGCTGCGCCACTGGCGCATGTACTTATTGGCGTCCTCTTCAGAAACCTGACTCTTGTGCTCCTTGAGGGCGGCTACCGAGGTGTCGATGTGCTCGGTTACGTCCACGTACCGGTCGGCGTGGTCGTGCTCCATTATCCACACCTCTTTGACCTTGTGCGGCTCCAGTCCTTCTGCCAGCAGTTCGGGAAAGGTGAGGCGGTCTCGGGCCGAGGGAAATACCGCCGACAGGGTGGCCTCCCCGGAGGCGAAGTGGTCGGGATGGCCAAGGTAGCCGTTGCTGCTAAGCTCGCGGTTAGGCCCCATGCAAATCAGCACGTCGGGCCGGTAGCGGCGAATCTCCCGGGCAATGTCCCGGCGCAGGTCCAATGTCGGCTCAAGCATGGCGTCTTCGTGGCCCAAGAACACCACATCGTGCAGCCCCAGCACCTTGCCGGCGTTGATCTGTTCCTGCTTTCTTAGATTCACCAAATCCTGGCCGGTCATCTCAAGGTTGTCGCTGCCCTTGCTGCCGTCGGTGCACAGCACATAGACCACCTCCCAGCCTTCGGCGCACCACTTGGCCACGGTGCCAGAGCAGCCCCATTCGGCGTCGTCGGCATGGGCCACCACCACCATCCCCCGCTGGTATTGTTGTTCCTGTTCCGCCATGAGTCCTGGCCTCCCGGGCTTAGTCAAAACGTCAAAAACCGACCCCCAAGCGCTGCCGCCCAGGGGCCAGTCTATTCAGCTTTTGGGTCTAAAGTACACTCATCAGTTTAGCACAGCGGGATAGCCGCATACTAAAACCTGCCGCAGAGAACGCCGAGATAAGAATAAAACTAAGCAGGAAAATCTCTGTGACCTCTGCGTCTCTGCGGCAGGCCGTTAGCCCGGACGGGATGAGGATTAAAGCGCTACCACCGCCACCGCCTGGCCCACCGCTTGCTGCCGGTCATTCTCAATTAAGATCTGGCACTCGACCAGCCCAGTGGCGCCCTCTCCCCGCTTGGCCACTACTGTCCCCGAAAGGCTGATGGTGTCGTTGGCCATTACCGGGGTGGACAGGTCCATCTCCAGCGTGCTGCCTGGAGCGGTGATACTGGCCGGGGGAAAGGCCTTCCCCAGCAGTTCCTTGACGTAGGACAACACCGCCGCCGGAGCCAGCGAGGGTTCTGCGTCAGCATCGACGGCATCAAACCCGACTTGAGCGTTGAATCGCTCAATACTTTCCTGGGTCTCCCATTTGATGACGATGGGCAGCCGGTCTCCCAGGTTCACCGACTCAAAGGTCACCGTCTTGGCCCACAGCGTTGCCATTACCAAACTATACCAAAAAGGTGCAAGAGGTGGACTCAAAGCCCCCGAGGCGCAGAGAGCGCCAAGATAAGAATAAAACCAAGCAGGAAAATCTCTGTGACCTCTGCGTCTCTGCGGCAAGCTCCGATGAGTGAGGGGTTAACAGGCCCTGCCTCTATGGTAGAATTGGCCGCAACACGGAAAACAGGTACTTGAAGGAGAGTCGCCATGATCGACCAGGTAGAGATGATGAGGGCCATTGAGAAGCTGCGCGGCGACGCAATTATGGTGCCGGTGTTCCGGGCCAATGTTGCCTGGTCCAAGGTAACCAACAACGTGAAACGGGACATACCAGTGGGCGGTGCAATGGGCAAAGGATCGTCTTTTGCGTTGGGTCTGGCTTTGGCCCAGCCCGACACCAAGGTGATCCTCTTCGACGGCGACGGCAGCCTGCTGATGAACCTGGGTTCTCTGGTGACCATCGCCAACAAAGGCGCCAAAAACCTGGTGCACTTTGTTATGGACAACGGTGTCTACGCCACCACCGGTGGACAGGAGGTACCCGGCGCTCAGGTCGCCGACTACGCCGACCTGGCCAAAGCGGCGGGCTACGCCCACACCTACCAGTTCGACAACCTGGAAGACTTTGTGACCCAGGCCGAGGAGATTTTCAGTCAGGAAGGCCCGGTCTTTGTGGCGGCCAAGGTCACCCCGGACATCCGGCTGCCGGAAGAACGGGCGGCGGGCGGGACGCGGCGCACCCCGCAGGCGGTCATCGACCTGATGGCAGAGCTGGGTACGGCCCGATAAAGGATAATTCCGAAGAAATCGCATCAAGTAGGGGCGCACGGCCGTGCGCCCCTACCAAATAGGCCCTTAGCAAATAGGAAGGAATGAAGCCATGAAAGTAACCCAATGGACCACCCGGGTGCTGCAGACCCCGGCGGACAACCCCTTGGTGGTGGGAATCGACCAGCCCGGCACCCGGGAGTTCGTCACCCTGGAAGTGGACACCGACGAAGGACTGCAGGGTATTGGCGTTACCTTCTTTGGCGGCCCGCTGACCCCGGCCCTGCGCACCGCGGTGGACAATCTCTGCGAACTGATTATCGGCGAAGACCCGTTGCAGGTGGAGGCGGTGACCGACAAGCTGCGGCTGGCGGCGGGCAGCGCCGGGCCGGAGGGCATCTTTACCCTGGCTATTTCAGCCATCGACATTGCGTTGTGGGACATCAAGGGCAAGGCCCTGAACCAGACCGTCTGCTCCCTGCTGGGCGGCTACCGTGAACGGGCGATCACCTACGCCAGCGGAGCGCTGATGCGTACCATGAACTTGGAGTATCTGGCCGAGGCCGGGCCCCGGCTGGTGGAGATGGGATTCCGGCAGATGAAAACCCAGATGGGCGCTGAACCCACTGCACAACGTGAGGTGGCCCGCATCCGCACCCTGCGCGACGCCATCGGCCCGGATATTGACCTGATGTGCGACATCAACCAGCTCTGGAACGTGAACCAGGCCATCGACATCGGAAAGCGGGTTGAGGAGTACCACCTGTTCTGGCTGGAGGATGTGGTGGTTCGTGACGACTACCAGGGTCTGGCCCGGGTGGCCGACGCGCTGACCACTCCCATCGCCGCCGGTGAGTACGTCTATGGCATCCGTCCTTTCCGCCACATGCTGGAGCAACGGTCGGTGGATATCGTGATGATCGATCTGCTGCGAGTGGGCGGCATCACCCAGTTTCGCAAAGTGGCGGGCATGGCCGAGGCCTTCAACCTGCCGGTGGTCAGCCACCTGGTGCCGGAGATTCAGGTGCACAACATCGCCGCCATTCCCAACGGGCTGACGGTGGAGTATATGCCCTGGACGCTGCGGCTGTACGAGGAGACTCCGGCTATCGAAAACGGACAGATAGTGGTGCCCGATAAGCCTGGCCTGGGCCTGAAGTTCAGCCAGGACACCATCAAGCAGTACCAGGTGGGGTAAGTCCGTTCATTCCCGTTACCAAGGGGTAAGGATAGGCCTGCCCTGAGCTTGTCGAAGGGTTGGGGTGAGGGCTTAATCGTTGACCCTGCTGAGGGCGTAACCTACAATTGGAATTTATCGCTAAAATAATCGCTCTTAGTGTTGCCTGGTACTTTAGCAAAGGAAAGTAAGGTTGATGGGCACTTTTACCGTATCGGTACAGATTGGAGACCTAGCCGGAGCACAGTTCATCGAGGTAGAAGCCTTGGTAGACACCGGGAGCACCTACAGCACGCTGCCAATAAATATTGTGTCCCAGATAGGTATAGAGCAGCACGGTGTTCGCAGGTTCGAACTGGCCGACAACCGGATTGTGGAGTATCCAGTAGGCTACGCTCAAATACGACTGGAGGAGCAAGAGACTCTCACCCAGGTGGTCTTTGCCCCAGAAGATACTGCCCCTCTCATTGGAGCTACTACCCTTCAACTCCTTAGTCTCGGCGTTGACCCGGTCAATCATCGGCTTATCCCGATTCCAGCATTGATGAAATTAGACAGTATGGAGGAGCCATGACAACGGGAGCAGGATACGCGCATCCGGAGTTTCTAGTCGATGCCCAGTGGGTGCATGCCCACAAAGATGATCCCAACCTGGTGGTGGTGGACACCGATGTGGAAGCGGCCTATTTGCGGGGCCACATCGCCGGCGCGGTGATGGTGCCCGACAACTTTGAAAAAGACCCGGACAGCGGGCGGGTGCACATCCTGCCGCCGGACAAATTCGCCGCCATGTGCCAGAACCTGGGCATTGGCGACGACACCCTGGTCATCACCTACGACCACTCGCAGAGCCTCTACGCCGCCCGTCTCTGGTGGGCGCTGAACTACTACGGCCACACCAACGTCAAGGTGCTCAACGGCGGCTGGCGCTCCTGGGTCAATGAAGGCCACGCCGTCAGTTTTGACCGCTCTAACGCCAAGACCGGCGTCACCTTCACCCCCAAGGTCAACGATTCCATCATGGTCAAGGTTGACGAGCTGAAAGAAGCCTGCAGCCTGTCCGACGCGGTTATCTGGGACGTGCGCAGCGACGGCGAGTATGACGGCAGCAGCAGCCGGGGCAATAAGCGGGCGGGCCACGTACCGGGGGCGGTGCATTTAGAGTGGTTCAACTTGATGGACCGAGACACTCACCGGTTCAAGCCTGCCGACGAAGTACGGAAGATTTTGAACGACAAGGGCGTTACCCCGGACAAGGCGGTCTACACTTATTGACAGGGCGGCATCCGTGCGGCGCACGGAGCGTTTTTGCTGAAGATGCTGGGCTACGACCGGGCCAAGAACTACGACGCTTCCATGGGCGAGTGGGCCAACCGGGAGGATACCCCGCTGGAGGTGTAGCTCCTCACCCCCGGCCCCTCTCCCACTGGGAGAGGGGGTAGCTCCTTCCCCCTTGCCAAGGGGGAAGGTTGGGATGGGGGTCGATGCCCCTTACCCCCCGCACCCGCTGCTGGAGGTCTTGTTGGTCTGGGGCCGGGAGAAGTTCAATTGGGTGTCTCCTAATGCTATTTGGGGTATAGCTGGTCCAATTGAGCTTCATGTTCCGCTATTTGTCTCTCAACGGTTTCACGGTACTCTTGATAGGAATTATTCCAACCACCTGTAGTCTCCCTAATCACATGTCCGACCGTAGCCAAGGAATGTGAAATGTCACGGGTAAGCCCGAGCCACGCGATGCGTCCTAGGTCGTCTGAGAGAAAACCTCCAAATAAGACGTCTTCTGGTACGGCCTTCTGAAGTCCCGGGACTCCAGGCTCCTGTGCAGCGGTACGATATGAGAATGAATTTAGTGTAGGGTGTGAGCGATCGTTAAGACGACGGTATTGATTGCTGAACCGCTTATACACTTCTCGACGTTCGATATCTTCTGTGGCTAAGATTGAAGATAACGCTCTTTGTATTTCAGTAGGCTGTATTTGGCGGCCTTGATAGAATTTAGCCGCCAATGATAAATCATTTGCAAAAGCTAATGCTCTACTCAATGCCTCGTGAATATTTCGTGCAAAAAGTCTCCCTTCAGTGAGATACCCATGAGCGAGCAGATGTCGCCATGATAGGAAAGAATTAAAAGCGTGGATTAACATGGCTACGCTTGCTCGCAGACCTTGGTTGCCTTCCAATTTCGTATGCTCCTTGAATACTGCTTGGATCGGCTCCATATAAAGGCTGAGGCCCGTGTCAACTAGCTCAAGCTCAGCTATAAAAGTGCTCAGACTTCTCCGACGATTGAGTTCGTCATCAGTCCAAAATTGCTCAATTATCTGTGCTGGTTTCGCAGTTAGGAAATCCTTTCGCACGTGCCAAAACGGATGACTAGTCATTGTAAGTCCCAGATGTAATTGTGAGCGTTAGCCCATCTCCCCCGGCCCTCCTCCCTCAGGGAGAGGGGAGACCGAGACTCAGTCGAGGTCGGGGTGAAGGCGTTACGCCGCCGCTTCCTCGGTGGTCAGTCCCACCGCCGTGGCAAAGGCCCGGCCAAAGTCCCCTGGCGACATGTCGGCGGCTGCCGCCAGCTTGGCTCGCATCTCAGGGTTGGTCAGGTCCTTGGGCTCCAGCCGGATCATGTACTGCAGGGCCGAAAGGTAGTGCTCCGAGTGGATGTCGACAGTTCGGATTTTAGTTCGTCCGGTATCTGGGTCCCGCAGCTGGGCAAAGGGCAGAGTTTTCAAGTGGCCATGGTCCAAGCAGACCAGACCTCCGGTGCGCAGTTCCATTTCTCTAGAATTTGATAGCAGGAACTGCACCGCGCCGTAACCCAGCGTGCGGGTATAGTCAATGTCGAAGGGTATGGGCGCCGCCGACCGCAGCTCGTAGCCCAGGGTGGATTCGACAATGGATATTTGCGCGTCCCGGCTGGCAAAGCGGCGCTGTACGGCGCGGCGAATAATGGTGGCCAGGGGTATTTCGCTCAGGCGCAGGTGGCCGTAAGAGTCGTATTCCACGGTTACGCCCGGGGTTTGGGCCAGCTCTTCCGGGTCCAGCTTGGCGCCAATGCCTTCGGCTATTATTGCCACGCCCCGTTGCCGGCCCATAACCTGCCGCTTTAGAATTGCCCCTTCCAGTATCCTGGCCACTTCATCCAGGGGAATTTCGTCCTGGTTAAACTCCTCTGGAATCAGGGTCAGAGTGGCCCCGGCCGATTTGCCAATACCCAGGGCCAGGTGTCCGGCGGTGCGGCCCATCACCACCACGAAGTACCAGCGATTGGTGGTGCGGGCGTCTTCCATCAGGTTCAAGACTGTCTGGGTTCCCACGTGGCGGGCGGTCTCAAAGCCAAAGGTAGGCATGCCGCCGGGCAGAGGCAGGTCGTTGTCAATGGTCTTGGGAACGTGGGCCACCCTTAGCGCACCATTGGCGGCGCGGGCCACTTCAGAGGCGGCAAAGGCGGTGTCGTCGCCGCCAATGGTAACCAGGTAGTCAAGCTGAAGCTCCTTTAGTGTGGCAACCACCTGCCGCAGGTCTTCCGGACTGCGAGTCGGGTTAGCCCGGGATGTACGCAGGATGGAGCCGCCCTGAAAGTGAATGCTGGAAACGTCGGGTATGGTCAGGCGGCGCACCAGGTCGGTATCTCCTGCGCGCAAATGCTCAAATCCGTCGTAGATGGCGGTAACTTCCAGACCGGCATTGATGGCCTCGATGGTCACCGAGCTGATAACGCTGTTTATCCCCGGTGCCGGTCCGCCTCCCACCAGAATCCCTAAACGTGTTGCTGGCTTGGTCATAGCGTCCCTAATATGTATTTTGGAATATAGTTCCAGGTTTTCATATTGAGCAGTTGAATGTCAATAGATTTTGACCCACGTTCCTGGTTTAAGTTGCAGAATGCGCACCCTTGTCAGTGTGGGTGGCGTGTTATAACATTGGCGCATCTTGCTAGCCTGTGCGTGAGAATTGATATGGATCAGAGTATTACCCTTAAGGTTAACGGGACCAGTCATGAGCTAGAGGTTCCGACTCGACGGCTGCTGGTAGACTGCCTGCGTTATGACCTGGGCTTGACCGGCACCAAGGAAGGCTGCAGTGTGGGCGTTTGCGGCGCCTGCACCGTCCTGGTAGACGGTAAAATGGCGGCGTCGTGTCTCATCTTGGCGGCGACGTTGGATGGCGCTGAAATAACCACCATTGAAGGCCTGGCCCAAGACGGCCGGCTGCACCCGGTGCAGCAGGCGTTCATTGACTACGGAGGCTTCCAGTGCGGTATCTGCACCCCAGGCCAGATCATGGCGGCCAAGAGTCTGTTGGACCTCAATCCCAGTCCTTCCGAGCAGGAAATTCGTGAGTGGATGATGGGTAATTTGTGTCGCTGCACCGGCTATTACAAGATACTGGAATCAATAGTCAACGCCATTGGGCCGACGCAAGAGGCCAGTAAATGATTGACTTTCAACTGCACTGCCCCAATACCCTGGAAGAAGCTCTGGGTCTACTTGGTACTTATGGTGACGATGCTCGGGTCATGGCTGGGGGCACCGCCCTGGTGATTCAAATGAAGCAGCGCTTGGCCCAGCCGGAACACGTCATTAGCCTGCGTGGGGTTGCCGGGTTTAACCGCATTGAAGAGTCGACCGGAGAATCGACCGGAGAGTCTTCCAATGGTGTAAAAGGGCTTAAAATTGGCGCATTCTGTTCTCAGGAGCAGGTAGCCACCAGTTCCGCCGTCCGGGAAAAACTGCCCCTGGTATGGCAGGCCTACCGTCAGGTGGCCACACCCAGAATCCGCAACATAGCCACTGTTGGTGGCGGTCTGGTCCACGGTGATCCCAGTCAAGACCCGCCGCCCACCCTGATTGCGCTGGGAGCATCGGTAACCCTCACGTCGGCTGGTGGTCAGCGAGTAGTGCCGGTGGAGGACTTCTTGATTGACTACTATGAGACCGACGTAAGACCGGGCGAGATTCTGACCGATGTGTTTATACCGGCGGCTCCGGCGGGCTCCGGCGCTGCATACCTCAAGTTTCTGCCTCGCACCGCTGACGACTATGCTACGGTGGCGGTGGCGGCGGTGGTGACTCTTGAAGAAGGCCCCGGTGGAGTCAACGTATGTCAGGACATACGTATCGCTCTGGGAGCGGTGGGTATTACCGCAATACATGCCACCCAGGCGGAAGACATGCTGCGAGGGCAGCCCCTAACCGAAGAGAACATCCGAGCGGCGGCGGCTACGGTTAAGGATGTGGTGGACCCGCTGGACGACTATCGGGGATCAGCCAATTACAAACGGGAGATGTCTGAGGTGTTCACCCGTAGGGCCATCCAGCAGGCCCTGGAAAATGTCCATTAAAAACCAGCCACAGAGCCACAGAGAGCGCCGAGATAAGAAAATCTCCGTGACCTCCGCGTCTCTGTGGCTTGAAGGTTCGGACTTATGAAACTGGAAAACCGCTGCCTGGTGCCCGCCGACCGCGATACCACCTGGGCACTGATCATGGATGTGCCCCAGGCAGCTGCCTGCGTGCCCGGCATTGAGGACGTGATTGCTGAAGACGCCGACCATTTCCAGGCGGTATTGCGAGTGCGGGTAGGTCCAATTTCGCTCAATCTATCCGGCACCATTCAGGTGTTGGAGCGAAACGAGGCTAAGGGAGAAGCCCGCTTTTTAGTGGAAGCCTCCGACCGTCGGGTTGGTGGCGCAGTGAAAGCCCGCATTGACCTGCAGTTGGTCCCGAAAGAAGGTAATCAGACTGAGTTGCTGATCACCAGCGACACCAATTTTATGGGACGCCTGGGAGAACTTGGCCAGCCCATAATTCGCCGTAAAGCTAACACCACCATGGAAGACTTTGCCCGCAATCTGGCCCAGCTAGTTAGCGAATCCTCAAGTTAATCCCCTTCATTTCAACTACTTAAGCCGGGTCACTTACCTAAGTCGGTAATATTTGGCTCCCTCCACTACTGAGCTTTGCCTTAAAAGCCGTGGTTCGACAGGCGTGTCCTGAGCTCTGATTTCATCGAGAGTCCCGACCAAAGTCGGACCTGCCGAAGGGCTCACTACGAGCGGGTGGGTTGCTCTCTCACCCCTCTCCCTTTTGGGCTGATTGCACGACACTTTGTGGTGGGGCCTAATAATACCCCCTTCTCCCTCGATGGGCTTTGCCTCAAAATTGCCGATTGCGGCCTTTGATTGTAGTGTAGGTACTATAATGTATGTCTCCCTGAGCGTAGAGAAGGGTCTAAAATC
>JACZRM010000279.1 GCA_022576105.1 Chloroflexota bacterium
CAGGGAGTCCCGATTAAAATGCTCCTCCTCAAGTAGCCTCCATACCTCAGCTAAACGATCAAACTCCGGGGGGAGGTCGCTGGCCGCACGGCTCGAGCTTCCTCCGGCCAGATCGCTCAATTCAGACCGGTAGGTCGTAAGCAGAACCAGAGTTAGCACGCCGATCAGCAGGAGGAAGGGAATCCAAAATGCGCGGGATCTGGTCAAGGGAAGGAACTCCTTGCGCGGACTAGACCGGCGGATGATCCAGACTATTGGACCGGGTATTTTAACCAGATATTAACAGACTTTCGGGCCAGCCTAGCTAAATTGTAACATACCAGCCGCCAGCCTTTGGGAAGAAGGTCACACCCTGAATAACAGCCGAATTGACACTCTTTCGCCGTGGGCTGGCCAACTCACAGAAGGGTGAAAAGAGGCCCACTCATGACGGCCGCCACCCTTGCGCTCCACCCCTGCGCTCCCTGACAAATGCCCCAAACTGCTCTCCTCAGCACCTTGACTGGCAAGCTAGCTCGCTGTATAAACCCTGAGGACCTTGGGGCGGAGGAAGGGACAGGCGTGTTGGTTCTCGTTTCCCCTCCTGTGGCAAGCCAATACCACCAACCTATTGGCCCGTTGCTGGACCCTTGATTCGGCACGGCAGGGCGAAACTATAGATATGGATCCCAGTTCCACGGGAATCAGCCTCTTTTGGAAGAGCTAATCGATGCATAATGGCGGATTATTGCAAGTCACCGGGCGAGGCTCCAATGTCAACTTTACCATCGATGACCGGGCTCCCTTCGCAGCAGTTATTGCCGGAGTGGAAGAATGCCTGGTCAAAAACCGGCACCTGTTTTCCAGAGGGAGTATCACCGTCGACGTCGGCAGGCGCATCCTGGCCCGGGAGCAGTTGACTCAGATAAAGCGAATTCTGGAGGCAGAGTCCGGTCTGACCGTCGCCCAATTCTGGTGCTCTCCGGATATTCTGGAAGAGACTCTTCCAGACATCGAGCCTGAACAGTCGCCAGAGGTACCGGACCAGTTGCTGGATCAGAATACGCCGATCCAAAGCCCAGCCCTGCCGGAATACCAACCAGACCCGGAAATCCTATCCACGCGACTGGAGCTGGCGGGAAGCGAAGAACCAGACGAGGCTGGGGATTCTTCGGAGCAAGCCTTCCGCTGGGCCACGCCCGATTTTACCGCCATTCCCAAACCGGGTTTTTTGATTCCGCCTCCCGCCCAAAAAGAGATGACGGTTGAATCCCAGTACGAGCCGCTGCCTCGCGAGGATTCACAGGATGCCGAAACTCGCGGCGACTCTCCGGCCCCAGCCGAACCGGCGGGGCAAGCTTCGCCGGAGAGCCTTGGCGGCTTGATACCTGAGGCCAGCCCCGAAATTACCACCCCATCAATCGCCAAAGAACCCAGCATCGAACCCCTGGTAGAGCCCAGCCTCCTTGAACTGGCCGTTATGGGCCTGGAACAATCCATCGCCGCCGGTACCGCATTTGAAGGAGAGCTGGAATTGCTTTCGCCGGAGCCACATTCTGGGAAAGCGCCTTCCGGGGAGGCAGTTGGGGAAGCAGTTTCTGAGGGAGCGCCTTCCGGGGACGCCGGCCTGAGCACTCATCCCCCTAACGGCACCGGTGTTGCATCGTCAACTAGCACCCGCCGGGAAACTGGCGGACTCAACCGGCAAAATGAAGCCCTGCTGATCAAGACCACCTGCCGATCCGGCGAGGTGGTTCGTTACTCCGGGGACGTGGTAATTCTGGCCGACGTAAATCCGGGCGCGGAAATCATCGCCGACGGCGATATCCTGGTGTTTGGCAGTCTGAG
Source organism: Chloroflexota bacterium (assembly GCA_022576105.1). Next base: position 1,828 of record JACZRM010000279.1, read on the forward strand.
AGGCCTGGCCCACGCCGGAGCGGGAGGCGATACCCAAGCCACGATTATCGCCCTTAATTTAGAGTCCCCTCGAATACAAATAGGCCCCTACACCGGCATGGCTCCCAAAGCCCAAAAGCGAAACAAATCTAACCGGCCTGGTCCCACCCTGGTCTTTGTAAGACGGCAACAGATAATTGCCGCTCCCTTCAAGGGCCGGTTCGCGGGATACAGTGGAGGAATAATATATGACGGGTAAGACCATAGTTATCACCTCGGGCAAGGGTGGAGTGGGCAAGACCACGGCCACCGCCAACATCGGAACCGGATTGGCCATGCGCGGTCACAATGTGGTGGTTATTGACACCGACATTGGTCTGCGCAACCTGGACGTGGTCATGGGTCTTGAGAACCGGATCGTCTACGACCTTGTCCAGGTTATTGAGGAGGTCTGTCAGCCTCAGCAGGCGATGATTCGGGAAATTTTCCTGAAAATACACAGTGATGAATATCGGGACAAGGTGATGCATCAGTTTTTGAGTGACAATAGTCGCGGAAAAAAAATAACGGAAGAAGCGGCTTTTGCGAGTTATGCGGGTGGGGATTTTGGTGAGCCGGGAAAAGGTGATTTTGAATTTGTATTTACCGGACGTCACTGCACCCGTCGTTGTGATGGTAATTCGGTGGCTGGAACCGCATTTGGCGGGCCTATCTTTTATGGCCATGCTGCTGGGGGGTTTAACGAAGGGCCGGAGCATAAGGGCAACGTTTATTGGTACCAGGCTAAAAGAGCGAATGCAGTTTTCCAAATGCTCGACGGAAAACAGCGGGCCAAAGCTCTGATGGATACCGGCAGAAAAGAACAGAAAAGCAAGACGGTGGAACTGACTGGGAAAACTACCGGACTAGATGGATTGTCAGTATCTGATATGAGCGCTGATCAGAAGGCGGAAATGCGCAAGGTGCTGGCTGATTTCCTGCTTCCATTCCGCAAGGAAGATCGGGAGGAAGCGATGAAACTGATTGAGCCTCAGTTTGAACATTT
>JACZRM010000280.1 GCA_022576105.1 Chloroflexota bacterium
CCCCTGGAGCTTTTGTCGACCTGATTCAGCAAGGAACCGGACAAAAGATAACCATCAGTATTCCCGAAGGTTATGATTCGGTGAGGACGCCAGGAGGTCCCCGCGCTGGAGAATTTGTAGATGGTGCGCGAGTGGTTATCCTGGCCGAATGGACCGGAGATCAATGGCTGGCAATCTGGGTGCTGGTGAAGCCCATCAAGCCCGTTGCGCCGGTGTCCGGTGTTGTTACCGGCGTTGGGCCAACCTCAATAACCATTACTGGCCCGGATGGCCAGACCCATCTGATCCGATTGACCGGTCAGGCCAAGAAGGCCGCCGAAGATCTGGAGATTGGCGAGGTGGTGACTGTACTGAGGGGGAACGGCAACCAGGCCAAGGGGCTGGTTACCGCCAATGAAGTCCGCAACAGGATGCTGGCAGACATTGAAGAAGATGAGCCGGAAGAAGAGGAAGGTGACGAAGAGAAGAAGTTCAAGAGCAAGCGCGCCGACGCACTGATCCGTGCGCTGGAGCGGCTAGGCCGGCACCAACTTCGGGCACTGGACCAGGCTTTGGACCGGGGGTCTGACGATGTGAAGATAAAGCTCCGGAGCGCCAAGCTCAGAATCGAAATAAGGATCAAGGTCGCCAAGGAGGCGTCACATAGGGCCAGGGGACGTTTCAAGTTATTTGAATCTGAAAATTCAGATGAGGAGGACAACTCCGGGCCTGGTAATTCCAAGAATCGCGGCCCCAGCGACAACAGAGGTAAAGCCAGTGAATCCGAAGGAGGCGATTCCTCCGGCAAATCCGGGAAAGAAAGCGGGGGAGGAAAGGGCCACTCTGGGAGAGGCGGCCGGGATTCGTCCGATGGAGACGAGGAAAATGATGACGATGATGATGACAATGGTTATTAAAAGTCTGAACCAAAGGTAAGGCTAGGTCGCTGCGTAGCGCTTAAAGTAGAAATATTCTGTGTCAGGTTAGAGGGAGTCCCGATTTGGGACTCCCTCTAATTGTTTGCCTGGTTTTTGACCACTTACCTTTCGGCAGCGGTTCCCACCAACTCCTCAATCTCGCTGATCTGTGAAGGTATCGCTGCGGAAAGGTTTTGGTGGCCGCCTGGCGTAACCAGCACATTATCCTCAATACGAATGCCAATACCCGTAAGCGCCGAGGGTGATTCGGTCGCCAGCGGGCCGAAATACAGGCCAGGTTCCACGGTAAAGACCATCCCCGGCCGCAGCGCCACCGATGTATCGTCCACCCGGTATTGGCCGGCGTCATGCACGTCCAGTCCCAGCCAGTGGGAGGTGCCGTGCATGTAGTAGGGGAGATGGGCTTTTTGCTCAATCAGACCGTCGATGTCCCCCTCCAAGGCGCCCAGGTCAATGAGTCCCTGCACCAACACCCGCGAGGCTGCCAGGTGGACCTCTTCGAACCGCACCTCGGGAGCGATTACCGCAAAGGCCTTATTCTGGGCTTCTAGCACCACGTCGTACACCGCGCGCTGCTCTGGAGTGAATTTTCCGTTCACCGGCCAGGTGCGGGTGATATCGGCAGTGTAATAGTCCACCTCAGCTCCTGCGTCAATCAGCAGCAGGTCGCCGTCCTTCATCTGGGCTCGGTTGGTCACGTAGTGCAATGTGCAGGCATTGCCCCCGGAGGCGACAATGGAGGGATACCCATTGCGGGGTGAGCCCTGACGGCGGAAGGCGGCTTCCATTTCCGCTTGCACCTGATACTCGTGGATTCCGGGCTTGGAGACCCGCATGGCGGCGTCAAAACCCTGGGCGGTTACCGCAATCGCCTCCCGCAACGCGGCTACTTCATCATCGCTCTTGATCAACCGCATCTGGTCCACGGCTGGTTTGGGATCATGGAAACCCAGCAGCGCTTTGCCGCTTCGTTGGGCGCCGGCGCGGCGTTTCTTGACCAGGTCGGACAGGAGGTCATCCAAGACTGAGTCACTGCCCAGGCCGTAGTAGACCGTCTCCAGTTCTTCCAGAAGCTTGGGCATTTCTTCAGCCAGGTCGTCAATGGGGAAGGCGGCATCTGCGCCGTGCTTTTTCATTGCGCCATCCACTCCGGCCCGATACCCCACCCATATCTCAAACTTGGGGTCGTAGGGCCGGACAAAGAGCACATACGGGTCAGAGCTGCCAGGGCGCAGCACCGCTACGGCGTCCGGCTCATCGAAGCCGGTCAAGTACCAGAAAGACGACTGCTGGCGAAATTCGTAATCGACATCGTTATTGCGGGGAGAGTCATGGCCTGCGGTAAGGATAATTGCGCCGTCCCTCAGCGATTCCATTAGCGATTGGCGGCGTCGGGCGAAGGGATCAGCGGGCGCCGGTCGATTTGCGGAAGTCATTGGTCCTCCAAGGATAACGGCAGCTACTCGGCCACACCCAGTTCTTGCTTGATGTCGTTCAGCACTTGATCGCGAGTCCGGGTCTGCCAGCGACGGCGATTGCCGATGGGTTCGTTCTCAATATCCGGGAACACCTTCATGGTTACAAAGACCGGGCCGGGTTCGCTGAGTATCTTCGCTATGTTAGTCGAAAAGTCCTCCAGGTTGTCAAAGGCATAGGTGGACGGATATCCGGCGCCTTTGGCAATTATGTCGTACGCCACGTTTTTGGCGTTGGGCACCGGCTGCGCAAATAGCGCGTCCAGTGCAGATTCATCGGGTATCTGCCCGAGACCGACGTAGTTCGTCCCGGGCAACAGGAAGTAGTTTCTGTTCGTCCTGATGCCGACGACGTTGAGCCGCGTTGACAGGGTTCTGGATATGCCTCCGGACTCCACTATGGTGATTTCCACGTCCCTCACGCCTAATGGGCCAGGTCCTACATTGCCCAGCCA
>JACZRM010000281.1 GCA_022576105.1 Chloroflexota bacterium
GTGGTGCGGGGGAGGCCCAACTCCTTGAACAGCAGGTCGCTCAATTGCAGCGGGGAGTTGATGTTCACGGTGTGGCCAATAGACTGGTACAGGTCTAACTCGGTCTGGCTCATCTGCTGGTTCAAGTCCCGGGACATTTCGTGCAGGGAACCCTCATCCACTTTGATGCCTTGACGCTGCATGTCGACGAACACCGGCACCAGGGGCATTTCCATATCGGTGAGCAGGTGGGTGAGTTTCTGGTGGTCCAACTGTTCTTCCAGGACTGTCCGCAGGCGCCCGGTCATATCGGCATCGGCGGCGGCGTAGGGAGTGGCGTCTTCGATAGCCACCTGGTCGAAGGTCACTTGCTTGCGTCCAGTGCCGATCAACTGGCTGATGGGGGTCATTTCCAACCCCAATGTCTCCAAGGCTAGCTGCTTCAGGCCCAGGGTGGGCTTGCTCAGCAGGTGGGCGGCGATCATCGTGTCGCAATCCACGTTCTGGGAATTGATGCCGTAGTTGGACAGCATCATCAGGTCGTAGTTGGCATTGTGGGCGCACTTGCGCAGGTCGGGAGACTCCATCAGCGGTTTAACCTGGGCCAGCACTTCTTCCAGGGGCAATTGTTCCCCTTTGGCGTGTCCTACCGGCACATACCAGGCTTGTCCGGGAGTGGTGGAGAAACTCAGACCCACCAGTTTGGCCCGCATTGGGTCGAGGCCGGTGGTCTCAGTGTCGAAGGCGAAGCTGCCGGCCGCCCGCAGTTCGGCCAGCATGGCATCCAATTGTTCCTGAGTCGACACTGTGTGATAGTTGGCGTCCGGGATGTTCCCCCCTGGTTTGCCAGCTTTAGGGGAGAAGCCTGTGGCTGCTGAATCGGAAGAGCCGGACGGCAGGCGGGGGATGACGCTGAAGAACTCGATTTCGGTCATTAACTTCACCACGTCCTGCCGGTCGAACTGGCCGAAACGCGATGCTTCTCGGTCCAGCTCCACCGGGGCCTCACGGGATATGGTCATCAGCTCCCGATTCTCAAAGGCCCGTTGCCGGTTTTCTTCCAGCGACTGCCGGATACTGGGCGGCGTGATCTGGTCCAAGTTCTCGTAAATGGCTTCCAGGTCCGGGTATTCGTTCAGCAGGCCAATGGCCCGCTTTTCGCCGATGCGAGGAACTCCAGGGATATTGTCGGAGGTGTCCCCCAGCAGGGCCTTGAAGTCCGGTTGCTGGGCCGCGGTCAGTCCAGAATAGCGAATTGCCAGTTCCGCTTCGTCGTAGACCTTCCGTTCCTGGATGCTGGATGCCAGGTCAACCCGCACGTGGGGAGTCACCAACTGGAAGGTATCCCGGTCTCCGGTGAGGATGACCACGTCAATGCCCTGCTCTTCGGCCTGCCGGCACAGCGTGCCGATAACATCGTCGGCCTCAAACCCCTCGACTTCAAAGACGGGCACGGCGAAGGCCCGCATCAGGTCTTTCACCCGCTGGAACTGGGGCCTCAGTTCTGGAGGTGTGGGTTCGCGCTGGGCTTTGTATTCTGCGAAGCGCAGATGTCTGAAGGTGGGCGCTGAGGTGTCAAAGGCGATGGCGCAGTGGGTGGGGCTCCAGTCCTGCAGCGCCCGCAGAAACACGTTGGTAAAACCGTACACGCCGGTTACGTCTTCACCGGTGGCGGAGACCGTCAGGTGCCGCTGTACCGATATGGCGCGAAAGGACCGGTGCACCATGGCGTGCCCGTCCATCAACATGAGCAGAGGCTGGTCTGCGGTCGGGAACAATGCAAGGTTGCCCGTTTGCGCCTTGGCCATAGCTGCTCCCTCCCGCCGCTTACAGATACGACAGCGGCCCCGTTCGGTGTGGCTGCATTATACAACAGGTAATGCATTAGAGGGCTGGCCGGGCGTTGGGGTGGCGGTTCAAACGATGATGGTGGGCAAAAGGAAAGAAAGCATTGAGTCTTGGCTCGCAATCTAGGACCACCGATTTGGCTGGCAATCGACACGCTAGGACGCATCACCAGGTGGGCATGCCGACGTAAATAAATAAACCGCTCGGACAGCAGGGGCGCACCTGCAATCCACCTGCATGCAATTGCACTTGTGGCCCGGGCCCGGAATTCATTTGTAATATTGGCTGTACTTGAGAGTAGCAGACCCAAATATGGTTTCGAAAATGGACACGATGTCGACCGTGGAAAAGGGGAGCTTGCTAGCTCAAGCTCTCGTGGTCACATGGCGTGCTTTGCCGCCGCCCTTTTGTCTATCGGCCACACAACTGGAAACTAACGGTGCCCTTTTTCTCGGATCGATGACCGCAGCGTTGGCCTGGCGGCAGCTCCGTTCGTCGGAGCTGAAGGAAACTCCGGCGGCCCAGGGGTTCCGGCAGCTATACCACGTTTATTTGCTTCGGGCCTCCGTACGAGAGCAGCAGATCGGACAGGCTGCCGAGCGCCTCCATGCAGCCGGTGTGGATGCTGTGCTGGCCAAGGGTTGGCTGGCAGCCCAGCTCTATCCCGGGAAAGGGATGCGGCATTCGGGAGACATAGACCTTTACGTTGCAACCGACCAGTATCGTGCTGCCTCGGCGGCCCTGTTCGATGGCAGCTGCCCCGACCTTCCGGTGGACTTGCACCAGGGTTGTCCCGACCTGAAGGACCGTCCATTTGAGGAACTGTGTCGGAGGTCACAGACCAAAAACGTCGGCGGAACTAAAATTCTAGTTATGGGACCCGAAGACCATCTGCGCTTGTTGTGCATGCACCAGCTCCGCCACGGAATCAAACACGCCATAGGCCTCTGCGATATCGCAGCCCTTGTGGAGTCCCTCCACAGCGCGTTCGACTGGGAATACTGCATGAGCGGTGACAGA
>JACZRM010000282.1 GCA_022576105.1 Chloroflexota bacterium
CGTCAAGCCCGTGGTGCGCCACTGGATGCACAATGGCCTGGTGCAGCTGGGTGAAGAGAAGATGAGCAAATCCCTGGGCAACCTCATCACCATAAAGGAAGCACTGGAGAAATACAGCGCCGATGCTATCCGCATCTTTGTCCTGAGTTCCCACTACCGCAGCCCCCTGACCTACACTGACGATGCCCCAGCAGCAATGGAACGGAGCTCGGAGCGGTTCCACCACGCCCTACGACCTTGCGACAACACGGGAGAGTCCCTGAACGCCGCCCCCTTCGCCGACCGTTTCAAGAACGCAATGGACAACGATTTGAACACGCCACAAGCCATTGCCGCTCTCTTCGACCTGGCCCGGGAAATGAACCGGAGCCGCGAGGCCGGTCTCAATATCAGCGAGGCCCAGGAGACATTGAAAGGTCTGGGCGGTGTTTTGGGCTTGACCTTTCAAGAACGCAACTTCAACGGCCAGGACCTGCTATCGGCCCAGCCCTTCATTCAAATGCTGCTGGATACCAGGGACAAGCTGCGAAACGCCAAGCAGTTTGAGCTGGCCGACCAGATACGTGACGGGTTGGCCGGTCAAGGAATCGTCCTGAGGGATTCGGCCCAGGGCACCCAGTGGCAACACCAGCCCGGCTCCTGACCAAGCTCCGCTGTATAAGGTTTCGGCAAACCGAAGCAACTCCCTGGTTTTCTGAAAGTAGAGGCCCTAACATAATGAATATTCGTGTCTTTCTGAGGAGCGGAGCGACGAAGAATCTAAAGTCCTGCAGCACAAACCCCAGGTGAGAACGGTGCTCCTTTACCATAACTTATGGCGTTATAATTCTCGGGTAGGACATATGACTAAAATAGTTCTGATACCAAGGTGTTTAGACCCTTCTCGGAGTTTATCCTGAGCTGGACCGAAGGGCTCAGGGTGACAGCCCGCCTATGTTGCTTGGGCCTCTTGGCCGCAGGTTGCTACACTAACAGTCTCTGACCGGGCGTCTTAGAAGGATTTTCTCCCTTTGATAAGGGGAGATACGGATTCAGCAGAGGAAATGTTTTTCTGAGGGAGTTGTGCGACCGAAGAATCTGAGATTCTTCACCTCCACTTCGTTCCGGTTCAGAACGACCGGAATGTCACCTTGTTGCGAGTCTTCAGACATCAAAATAGAGCAATCATGATTGACCAATCTACACTGGAATCCCTGGCCAAAATTACCGGCCGCGAATATGTGCTTACCGAGCACTTCGATTTGGACCGCTATTCCGGCGATGCCCTCACGCCCTTTCGGGCGTATGGCGCAGAGCATGCCTTTGAGCGGCTGGCCGACGCCGTCGTGCGCCCAGGCTCAGTCGAAGAGATTTCCCAGATAGTCCTGCTGGCCAACGCCACGGGCACCCCCATCGTCCCCTACGGCGGCGGCACCGGCGTGATGGGCGGAGTGCTGCCGGTGCAAGGCGGCATCATTCTGGACTTGAAACGCCTCAACAAGATAATTGAAGTCAGCCCCCAAGATCTAACAGCAACCGTCGAAGCCGGAGTGGTGCTGGAGGACCTGGTAAACGCCCTGGCCGAGCACGGCTTGATGCCCGGGCACGACCCCTACAGCTTGCCCATCGCCACGGTGGCCGGAGCTATTTCCACCAACGGGGTGGGCTATCGGGCCGCGGCCTTCGGGCCGATGGGCGATCAGGTGGTAGCGCTGGAAGCCGTGCTGCCCAACGGGCAAATTATGTCCACCAGGCCGGTGCCCAAGAACTCCTCAGGGCCTGACTTGAACCAGCTTTTCATCGGCACTGAAGGGGTGTTTGGCGTGATCACCAAGGCCACCATCAAGGTGTTTCGGCTGCCGGAAGCCCAGGTCTTTGCCACCGCCGGATTCGATAATTTCGACCGGGGATTCGAAGCCGCTGGCGAGCTGCTGGCCCTGGGCCTGCGGCCCACATTGCTGGACCTCACCGAGGAGAGCGGCCACGTGCGCTTACACCTGCTGTTCGAAGGCTATCGGGAAGGGGTGGCAGCCCAGCATGAGCGGTCGATGCAGGTGTGCGCCCAATTCGGCGGCCGCGACCTGGGCCCAGCCCACACTCTGGAATACTGGGCGGACCGCCATGAGTCTGGCGAGAATTACAAGCGCACCGCCTTGGGGAAGCCCAGGGAAGTGCGCTGGAACCGGCAACGGGGCCGCAGCTTTGATTACCTGCACCTGGCCCTGCCCATCTCCCGGGTCCTGGAGTACCGCCGGCAGTGCGAGACTATCTTGAAAGAAGGTGGGGTCAAGGTGGTGGAGTATGCCATCTGGAGCCGCCCGGAGATGTTTTCAATGATGGTGGTGCCGGTCCAAGGCCGCGAAGAACGATACCGGGAGAACCTGGGTCACGTGGTAGAGCAGGTACTCACCCTGGCCCAGGATATGGGCGGCGCAATGGAGTACTGCCACGGCATCGGCGTGAAGCTGAACCATCTGGTGGCCCGGGAACGCGGTGCGGGTCAAGAAGTAGTCCGGTCATTGAAGCTGGCCCTGGACCCAGCCAACATCATGAATCCAGGCAAGCTGGGGCTGTGACAAAATTGGTTCATTGCCGGCTGATTCCATTCTTAGAGTTTCTAACAAAATAACTGACTGCTCATCCCAGGCCTATAGGTAGCAAGCAATCTAAAATCCCCCATCCCAATTTACAAAGGGGCCTATCGGCTCTCCTTCTTTCGTAAATGGGGCCTGATGGGCATTTCCTGGCCCCTCTCGGCAATTTGCATTGCATTTTGTTAGGAGTTCTTAGTCAACCAGGCCCTACCAGTCTCGGCAAAAACGTGACGGCAAAAAACCCTAATAGTCCTGCGGACGCAGCAATTA
>JACZRM010000283.1 GCA_022576105.1 Chloroflexota bacterium
TGGCGGCCAAAGATCAGCCCTGGCATAACCTGACCGGCAATGAAAGTTGCGTCGTCCTTGGACCGTCGCAGGTCGGTAATATGCTCCCGGCGTATCCGTTCCAGTTCATGTTCCGGGAATGTGGGGTTCAACACCACGTCGGCCAGCAGACTCAACGCAGTTGGCCAGTGCTTGGTCAACGCCTCAGATGAAATAATCGTGCTCTCCCGCCGGGCGTCGCCATGCAATCGAGAGCCGATGAATTCAAATCCTTCCGCGATCTCCTGACTGTTTCGGGTGATCGTCCCTTCCGACAGCATCTGAACGGTCATGCTGGCCAGACCTGGTTTATCGGGCGGGTCGGTGGTAGCCCCAGCGTGCAGCAACAGCGCGAAGGCCACAATGGGGAGGTCGTGTTTTTCCACCACGGCTATGCCCATCCCATTGGCCAGGGCAGCCCGCTGGGGAACCGGTGGAGTGAAGCTGGGCTCTGCCGCGGGACCGGGCATCACCGAACGGTCCAGACCGGTGGTTATCGTAGCCAGGCTTGCTTCCGGCAGCACCTTCAGCCGCACCTGCCGGTGATCCAAGACTTCCTGGCTCACTCGCAGAATGTCTTCTCGCTGCACCGCCATGTAGTGGTCAATACTGGTGTTGATCAGATTTGGGTCCTGCTGGAACACATTGAAATGGTTCAGAGTATCGGCTTTGCCGCCAAATCCGCCAACTCGGGACAACTGCTGGTAGTGATGGGCCTCCAGGCGATTCTTGACTCGGGTAATCTCCGCATCGGTGGGCGGCTCAAGCTGAATACGCGCCAATTCGGCGTCAATGGCCTGCTCCACTTCCTCAATGCTATGGTTCGGCGCCGCTGTTCCCTCCACGATGAATTGCCCGGATATTTCCGAAGCGTGGTAGCGAACACTGACGGTTTGAGCAATCTGCTTTTCGTAGACCAGGGAACGGTACATGCGGGAACTCAGGCCATCAGACAACACCGCCCGCAGCAACTCCAACGGTGCGTCATCCTTACTTAGGTGGGGCTGGGTGGCCCAGGCCAAGTACACCCGAGGCAATGTCACCCGGTCCCGAATTTCCAACTCCACCCGACCCGGGAGCGAAGAGTCAATTCGGCCCATGCGCTTCACCGAGGGACCGGGAGGGAGGTCGCCGAAGTACCGATTGACCAGTTCCAATGTTTGTTTCGGGTCGATGTCGCCGGCGATTGCCAGGCTGCCATTGGAGGGCGAGTAGAAACGCCGGAAGAAGTCCTTAATGTCGTCCAGGCTGGCCGCGTCCAGGTCTTCCTCGGAGCCGATGGTCATCCAATGGTAGGGATGAGGCAGGGGATAGAGGGCTTCCTGGATGTGCCAGTGGGCCATGCCGTAGGGACGGTTTTCGTAGGATTGGCGCCGTTCGTTTTTCACCACGTCCCGCTGAACGTCAAACCGCTGCTGGTCCAGTGCGTCTACCAGAAATCCCATGCGGTCCGCTTCCAGCCATAGAGCAAGCTCCAGATAGTTAGAAGGAACATCCTCCCAATAGTTGGTGCGGTCGGGGGTGGTGGAGCCGTTAAGGTTGGCGCCCGCCTTTTGCAGGGGCTCAAAATAGCTGCTGTTGTGATGCTTGGAGCCTTCGAACATCACGTGTTCAAAGAGGTGAGCAAAACCGGTGCGTCCGATTTCCTCGTCCTTGGAGCCGACGTGATACCAAACGTTCACCGCCGTCACCGGTATGGTGTGGTCTTGGTGCAGAATCACGTCGAGCCCGTTGGAGAGAGTAATCTTTTCAAAGGAGATTTTTGCCATCAGCTAGTTCACCTCAATGATTGGCCGGTTTCACTCGGAAAATTAGGCGGGTGTTGGGACGAGGGGAAATCCCCTCGACCCCCATTTACGAAAGGGGGGCTATCGGCCTCCCCTTATATATGGCTGCTAGGTATGTGAGGACGTGTTTCCAGAAGAGTGCGAGGGATCAGGTTGGCCCTCATTTCTGAGCAGGTGGGCCAATATGGGGGCTTCTTTCCCTTTCAGCTCCAATGTGCGCTCTTCCGATGAACTAAAATTTGCCGACGGGTCCCGATAGGTTTCGTCAGTGACCAGCACCTCGCCGGGGCCCGCCAATGCTTGAAGCCTGGCTGCGGTATTTACCGTGTCTCCGATTACGGTAAAGTCCCGCACCTCTCCTTCACCGACGTTTCCCATGAACACTTCACCGGTTGCCACGCCTCCCCCCACAGGCAGCCCATCGAAACCGTCCCCAGGGTTTTGAGAGCCGGAGACGATTTCCAGCGCCGCCTGGACCGCGCGGTCGGCGTGGTCTTCCGGGCGGAAAGGCGCGCCAAAAAAAGCCATCACTTGGTCGCCTACCATCTTGTCCAGGGTCCCGTCCAAATTGAACACGGCATGGGCGGCCAGTCTATAAAACCGGTTCAACTTGGCGACCATCGTGGCTGGTTCGAATTTTTCGGACAGAGCGGTGAAGCCGCGCACGTCGACAAACATCACCGAAATCTGGGCTAGCACCCCTCCCGGGGGCGCAAACTCGTATCAAACGGTGCAGAGGTTCGGGTTTTTACGCGATGGCCTTAGCTGGATCAAGCGAAAGGGTAAGCACAGGGGACCCAAGAATGGAACATAGCACTGCTTACAGCGCGCTCCGGATGGCATCCTCCGCCACAGACGCCGCAAGCCAGAAGCGCCACCTGCCAACTGCCGCACCGCGCCGATGGGCTGCAGCAGCGGATGGGTCCCATGAGAAGCCTTTTGCTCCAGGTCCGGAAGCTCTTCCAGAGCCGCTCCCCTTTACCGCTTTGTTTTACTGGATTCGGCGGACTTAGCTCCGCTCTCTAAT
>JACZRM010000036.1 GCA_022576105.1 Chloroflexota bacterium
GGTTATACCATCTGGCGATGCCAAGGAGTTTGCGTGCATCGGACTCGTCGATCCGGCTCAGCAACCCGTCGGCGCCGACTCTTCGCGCGGTGGCCGGCTCCATGGCCTTGAGCTCGTTGAGCCTGGCCCGCGCTTCGCGCAAGACGGCGATGTCGAACTCGGTCAGCCGGGGCGGCAGAAAGCGCTCCAACTGCTCGATGGGCATCGACAGGTCGGCGTCGCACAAGAACCGATAGGTTCCCGTGGCGTCCAACATGCCGTGCTTTACGGCCCAACCCTTTCCTCGATGCTGAACGCAGATCAGGCGAACATTGGAGTGCCTGGACGCAAACTGGCCAACCAACGCAGCGGTAGAATCAGTGCTCCCATCGTCTACAACCACCACTTCCCAAGAATAGCTTTGAGACGTTAGAAAGCTGATCACCTGTCCCAGCGTGCGGAGAATACCCAGTTCTTCGTTGTAGGCCGGGATTACTATGGACAAATGGGGTTGAGGCAAGGTATCTGCAGAGCCGGTCTATTGCTCTTCCCGGTCCAGTTCAAAACCGCGATGCAGCAGGCGTACCGCCTCTGCCGCCTGTTCTTCCTTGATGATGCAGGAGATGCGGATTTCCGAGGTGGTTATCATGTCAATGTTTACGTTGCCGTCGGCCAGAATCCGAAACATCCTTGAGGCGTAGCCGGGGGTATTCTGCATGCCAGAGCCCACCACGCTCACCGAAGCCAGGGTGGGGTCGCTGAACACGCCGCCAGCCCCGAGAGACTCAACCAGGCCCTCGACCTCTTTTAACGCCATCGGCAAATCGACCCGGCTTACCGTAAAACTAATGTCGGTGGTGCGCTCGACACTGGTATTCTGCACAATGGTATCCACCGATATCCCGATTTTGGTCAGGGGCTCGAAAAGCGCGGCGGCTATGCCGGGGCGGTCGGGCACCGACCGCACCGTAATCTTGGCCACGTTGGATTGGGTGGCAATTCCGGTAACTTTTATTCTATCTTCCATCTTGTTCTCATCCGGCTGGTCCTCATCGGGAAATCGGGAGATCAGGGTGCCAGGGGCATCAACCAGGCTGGAGGCCACGTAGATGGGCACCTGGTAGGCCGCGCCCAATTCAATAGACCTGGGGTGCATTTTAGACCCGTAGCTGGCCAGTTCCAGCATCTCATCATAGCTAATCTTCGGCATCTTTCTAGCCTGGGGGACCAACCTGGGGTCGGCGGTGTATATGCCCTCAACATCGGTATATATATCGCATCTTTCCGCACCCAGGACGGCGGCCAACGCCACCGCAGTGGTGTCGGAACCACCCCGGCCCAAGGTGGTGATGTCCAGGCCCTCGGTAATCCCCTGGAAGCCGGCCACCACCACCACCCGGCCTTGATCCAGTTCGGCTCTAATACGGTCGGATTCTACACTGTGAATCCGGGCCCGCCCATACATGGTATCGGTGCGAATGCCCGCCTGATAACCACTCAAGCTGATTGCCTCGTACCCCAAGGACCGCAGGGCCATGGTCAGCAGGGTGCAAGAGACCAGCTCGCCGGTGGACAGCAGCAGGTCCAACTCTCGGGGTTCCGGTTCGGCTGCAACGGTGTGAGCCAGTGTTATCAGGTCGTCGGTGGTGTCGCCCATGGCCGAAACAACCGCCACAATATCAACGCCGGAGTCCTTAACCCGGCCGATCCTACCGGCCACGCTAAGAATCCTCTCCGCATCGGCTACGGAACTGCCGCCGTATTTGTGGACTACTAGGGACATTGACCTCAACCCAATACCCAGGTCTACTCTGTTCTCTTTGAAACCGCTGGAGCTGAGTAGCCGCGAAGCCACGGAGCCACCGAGAGCACAGAGAGTTTTAATTTTCACCCAGTCACGGGGCCAGCCTTTTGATTTCTCTAATTAGCGCCGGGACGCTAAGGTTTATGTGCAGGCCCGCCTGACACTTTTCCAGCCTGGGCGCAGCAAGCATGGCCACCACGAGTTTTTGGCCTGTGTCCCTCAGCGGCCTCTGCGCCTCTGAGGCTGACATCGATATTCGACGAAACCAGAACTATGAATCATTATTTCCGGATTCAACGATATGCGCGCCTAGTTCGGTGGGCCTTACAACCTGAACCCGGCATTCAACCCCGGCCTGGCGGGCGGCCTCGGCCATTTCGTAAGCCACCGTCATCTCCCGGCCTTGAGTCAGCGCCAGGATGGTTGAACCGCTGCCCGACAGAAAAACACCCAGCGCCCCGGCGTCTCGGGCCGCCTTGACAATTAATTTCATGGCCGGGAATATAGCCTGGCGATAGGGCTGATGCAATTGGTCTTGCGTGGCCACCGCCAGATATTCGGTATGATCGGTGGCCATTCCCGCGACCAGGAGGGCAATTCGTCCCATGTTGTAGACCGCGTCGGCCACGCTTACCTTACTCGGCAGCACCCGACGGGCCTCTTCGGTGGCAATTCGGAGATCGGGCACCAGCAGCACAGCGTAGACATTGGGCGGCACCGGTATCGGCACAGTATAGAGCTGCTCCTGGTCGCTAACCACCAAACGCAGTCCACCCAGAATTGCGGCGGCCACGTTGTCCGGATGGCCTTCAATGGTGGCCGCCATTTCCAACAGTTCGTTGGCGGTGAAGGTCTGTCGGCACAAGGAATTGGCCGCCACCAGCCCACCGGCGATGGCGGCGGCGCTGCTGCCCAGTCCCCGGCTAAGAGGCACCTGATTGTGGCAGACCAGACGTAAAGGGGGCAATTTCTCATCCGCCTCGCGAAAGAGAAACTCCATGGCCCGATAGACCAAGTTGCTCCGGTCTGCGGCCAGCTCGCCTTCACCCTCTCCGATAATCTCAACCAGCGGGACAGAACCGGTTGGCTCGCCAGGGATCACCTCAAGGCTGTTCCACAAATCCAGGGACATACCCAGACAATCAAAGCCTGGTCCCAGGTTGGCCGTGGTAGCAGGTGACAGCACGCGGATTGAGTTCATGGGTCCTTATTTGAAGCGAATTGGCAGCAAGAAAGAGACGTGGGACTGAAAACGTCGCGTCATAGACTCTACAGCATGGGGAGAATAGCGGCAAGACAAACCCCGGAGATCAGCTCGGGTTCACGGCGGCATCATCGTAAAAAAGATAATGCCCCTCAAATTAGAGGGGCATTGGAGAATTATTGAACGTGGAAAGGGGTATCGCTAGGCGGCGCTGCGGCCTTTGCTACGCTTGGCCCGAACCTTGACGGCAGCCTTGGCCGGAGCGGCATCTTCCAGCCGCAAATGCTCCAGATCGGCGAACCCGTTGGGCCGATACCCGTTCAGCACAGATTGACCATTGATATTGGCCCTTCGCGCCAACGCCGCTTTTAGATAGTCCACAGCCAGCCGGGGAAGGAGGTAGCGCTGGCGCACGCTCTCGCGAGCTGCCCGGCCCATACGCGTGCGCAATTCCGGGTCTTTTAGCAAACTGACAATGCGCTGGGCGCATTCTTCAGGAGACTTGACCAGGTACCCGGTCACGCCGTCTTCCACCTGAATGCGAATGCCTCCCACATCCCCGCCAATCAACGGGCGGGCCTTCCACATGGCCTCGGCCACGGTTAGGCCAAAGCCCTCCCGCAGGGACTTCTGCATTACTACCTGGGAGGCAACCTGGAAGGCATTCACCACGCGATCAATAGACACCGGCAGGCCAGTGGGGTCAAAGTACAGATGTATGTCCGGGTCGTCTTCGGCGTATTGGGCGACCTGGTCGCGGACTTGCAAGGATTCCGGGTCGTCGATAGCCTGGCTCAGGCCCAATAAAGCCAACTGCAGGCCAGCGACTTCCTTCCGGGCGATACGGTAAGCGTCAATCACGCCCCAAGGGTCTTTCCAAAGATCGAAGCGCGACACCTGAGTGATCAACGGACGTTTGGGATCTACCCCCATCTTGGAGACTATTTTAAGGGCCTCTGCTTCACTCAATGGGACGTTCTTGTCGGTGAGCGGGTCAATGGCCGGCGGGACAATGAACACGGGAAGGCTGGGGTCCAATCCTGCCGGAACATAAGCGTCCAGCGAGAACACCAGCCCGTCGTAGGCGCTGGTCAGCGGCAACAACTGATCGATAACACTCTGGTTGGGAGCGGTTAGATCAATGTGACACACCCACAAGCGAGTCTCGTTGGGCTGCTTTGGCAACATGCTGGCCAAGGGCAGCAATTGGGGGTCGTGAAAGAACCAGATGTCAGCATCCAATGACCTCTGCTGCATATCGTTGGCCACATCTTGAATGGTGTTCAGGTACAGGGCCAGCTCGTCCTTGCTAAGGGTTCCTTCTGCACCCTGCAGCGTGTTGTGCAGTTTCTTGGTCACTTGAAAGAACTGGGGAGGCGGGTTGATCACTACCCGTTCGGTATGCACCCCCAGCGCATTCATCATGGGAACCAGCGACTGCAAAATTTCGGCGACCCCGCCGCCAATCGCGGTGCTGTTCAGGTGCACAAACCTCAGGTCCTTGACTTCATGGGCCAGAGATTTTAGTTCGTCTACCATTTGCTGGGACAACAGCGGATAGTAGTCTTCTACCGCTACCTCAGGATAGGTTACTCTAAGAAGCATTCGGGGTTGTACCTACATCACAAATATTTTGCACCGGCTGAAGTAATCAGCATATAAACCGCTAATACTTAGTTACTTCAATGATTTCACTTATGGCGGCTAACCGCAATGGTGTTTGCACCATTGTTTTCGCGACTCTTGAAATTGCCAATCGCCAGGGCCCTTCCCGGGCAGATTTCCTCAGGCCGGCCCCAGGGTTTGACGGACATGAAGGTCACAGGATACCCCAATAAACCACGCTTACTGTCCCGATCACGGCGCAGTACCCGGAAAACCACCACAACCTTCCCTTTCGCAGCCACTGCATCAGCCAATTTATGGCCAACAATCCAATAACAAAGGCAACGACGCCGGCAATCAACATGCCTTGAGGGTTCCCGCCCGACAGGTCGGGCTGGCGCCAGATCGTAAACAGGGAGGCAGCCAGAATTGTGGGCACCGAGAGCATAAATGAGAACTCGGCAGCGGAGGTGCGTCCCAGCCCACCCCAGAGTCCCGCGACGATGGTGAATCCGCTGCGGGAGATGCCTGGGAAGATGGCTATTCCCTGGGCCAAGCCCACCACCACCGCCACCTTCCAGGACACCTGCAACTGCTCCCCGGAATCCTGGGGCGGGCGCAACTTCAACACCGATAACAAAGCAACGGCCGTTACCAGCAGCATTGCGCCGGAAAATACGGCGGACTCAAATACCCGGTCGATGATTCCGGTGCGGTCCAGACCAATCCCGATCACGGCCGTGGTAGCAAAAGCCAGGCCCAGCATTAGAACCAATTTGCGAGAATCTCCATTGGTGAAGGCGCCGCTAATAACCGACCAGAACCGTTTGCGGAAGTAAATGATCACCGCCAGGGTCGTAGCCAGATGCACCACCGTTTCCAGCAACAACCCAGGCGATTGGTAGTCCAATAGCTTGGCGGCGATGACCAGATGGCCGGAACTGGAGACGGGCAGGAATTCAGTCAGACCCTGTACCAGACCCAGGATGAGCGACGAAACCAGGGACATGGGCTAGTACAACCGCCTGAAGGGAGAATGGGAGCCCCTGGTCAACCAATCAGGCATTGGACCAGTGATTCAATGAAACTACTCAACAGTTACCGACTTTGCCAAGTTGCGAGGTTGGTCCACGTCGCAGCCCCGCTGCACCGCAATGTAGTAGGCGAGTAATTGCAAAGGGATGGTGGCCAGCATGGGGACCAGGTGGTCGGGGGCCTGCGGAATGTAAATAACCTCATCAACTTCCGAAGCAAGATCGGTATCACCGACGGTGGTTACACCCAGGACGATTCCATCTCTAGCCTTTACTTCCTTGATGTTGGCCAGCATTTTATCGAACAGGCCATCTCTAGGCGCCAGCGCCAGCGTGGCCATCTGGTGGTCAATCAACGCAATTGGCCCGTGCTTCATCTCTCCCGCCGGGTAGCCTTCGGCGTGAATGTAGCTGATCTCCTTGAGTTTTAAAGCGCCTTCCATGGCGATAGGGGAGTTTATTCCCCGACCCAAGAACATGAAGTTGTTATAGGCGTTGAACCGGCGGGCCAAGCGCTGATATTCCCGGGTATCGTCCAGCATTTCACCCATCAGGGCGGGACATCGGGCCAGGGCGTCCACCAGGCGGCGGCTGTCCTCGCCGGATATGCGCCCGGTGACCTGCCCCAGGTACACCGCCAACAGGTTCAAGATGGTCAGCGACGCAATGAAGGTCTTGGTGCTGGCCACTCCAATCTCCAGGCCAGCCCTCATGTACAGGGTGCCTTCCGCCAGCCTGGTAGTCTGACTACCCTCAACATTACAGACGGTGATCAGACGACCCCCTCGCGACTTGATTTCCTGCATGGCAGCCACTGTATCGGCGGTTTCTCCCGACTGAGCAATGGACACGTAAAGAGTGCGGTCGTTGATGTAGGGCTCCCGATAGCGAAATTCAGAAGCGCTCTCCACCTCGGCCGGGAAACCGGCCAGCTTTTCAATCAAGTACCGTCCCACCTGAGCGGCGTGCAAGCTGGTGCCGCACCCAATGAGCACAACTCGTTGCAGCCCTTTTATATCGGCATCGGAAATGGGAAAGTCGGGAAGCCGCACCACCCCCTGATCAAAGTCTACTCGTTCCCGCAGGGCCCCAACCACCGCTTGGGGCTGCTCCATGATCTCCTTCAACATGAAATGCCGGTAGCCGCCCTTGTCGATCAGCACATCTTCTGGCGTCACGTGGCGTAATTTCTTCTGCACGGGAGTACCTGACAAATCGAAGTACTTGACGCTGTCGCGAGTCACCACCGCCATTTCACCGGCCTCCAAGAATCCCACATCCCCGGAGGGAGAGTTTTGCTGAAACAGGGGTAGCAGAGCCGGTAAGTCGCTGGCGATAATGCTCTGACCGTCCCGGTTGGCCACCACAACGCCGCCGGCATGACCCAAGCGAATCACGCAAATCTTGCCCGCTTCACCCTTCATCATGGCCGCCACTGCTTGGGAACCTTTCAGCAATTCACCCAGCCGCCGAAACGCCTCCTCAAAGGAGCGACCTTCAGCCAAGCCTTCCTCAAGCAGATGGGCGATGACCTCGGTATCGGTTTCCGAAGTAAACCGATGCCCGTGTTGCACCAGTTCCCGCTTCAACTCCAGGTAATTCTCTACGATCCCGTTGTGCACGACGGCGAGTTGATGGTGACATCCAGTGTGGGGATGAGCATTGGCCTCAGTGGGCTTGCCATGCGTGGCCCATCGGGTGTGGCCCAGACCAACCTGACCGGTGGGAAAGTCGGTTTGACCGTCCGGAGCCAGTCCGGCCACTTTACCTACGGTTTTGCGAAACGCCAATTCGCCCGAACTGTCGCTGATGGCGATACCGGCGCTATCATAGCCTCGGTATTCCAAGCGTTGCAGTCCCTGCAGAATTATTGGCCAGGCTTCCTGATCACCCAGATATCCGACTATGCCGCACACGGCGCCTCCGCAGTAAGAAAGCAGTCTGAAAAATAGGTGTGCCGTGGGTCTGGCCCGGTCTGGGTCAACCCGACAGCACTCATTCTGAAACGCTCAATTGCGCCGATTCGGCTAAACGTGAAGCTGAACCGCCTAACTACTCAGCTGCTGTTTAGTTTTGTGAGTAGGATTGCCCACGGTTTCCATGATTGCCTTGGCCAGACTTTGGGGATCGTGCCGCAGATAGACCCCGGCGGCCAGTATCGGCCTGGGTAGAACATGCTTGACCAGTTTCTCAGTCTCCTCCAGGTCCAGCTCCACCGGATACTGCCCATCCGAGGCGTATCGCTGCATCAAGCGCTCAGGCATGGGGGTATCGCTGTAAATCAGGTAGTCCAGCGGAGCAGAGGTGCCCAAATACTCCAGCAGCAATTTGACAAAATTGGAAGCCTTGAAACCATCAGACTCCGAGGGTTTGGTCATCAAATTGCACACATGTACTTTGACCGCTGTGGAGGTGTTAATCGCCTCGGCAACATCTTCCACCAGCAGGTTGGGCAGCACGCTGGTGTATATATCTCCCGGGCCCAGGACAATGGCGTCGGCCTGTTTTATCACATCCAGCACCGGAGGGTACACGTAGGCCTTGGGGTCTAGCAGCACGTAGTCAATATGGACGCTCAGGTTCTCCTCTCTCAAGTCGATAGCAGACTCACCGGTCAGCTCAGTCCCGTCTTCCATGCGGGCGATCAAATTGGACCGAGTCAGCGTGACCGGAAGAACCTGGCCCTCAATACCCAACAACCGGGAAGCCTCTTCAATGGCGGTGATCGTGTTTCCGGTAACTTCGGTGAGAGCGGTCAGCAGCAGATTGCCAAAGTTATGACCGCTGAGACTGTTGCCGGAGTTGAACCGGTAGTCGAAGAGGCGACGCATCAAATTGCCCGATTGGTCTTCGGAGGCCAGGGCCATCAGACACTGGCGAATATCGCCCGGAGGCAGTTGGCCCATCTCGTCGCGCAACCTTCCCGAGCTTCCGCCGCTGTCGGTCATGGCGACCACAGCGGCCAAGTTACAGTGCTGATTCCTCAGCCCGGTTAGAGTGGTGTGGTTGCCAGTTCCGCCACCCACCACTACTATGTTTTTTCTAATCATTCAGGACGGTCAATTTAATATGATTCGCTACGGATGGGCGCTAGTCATAAACACAACAGATATAGAATTAGTATATTGACGCCGTTTCTCTAGTGTCAAGGACAACGAGAACATGGGAGTGCATCAGTTTGTTCTGCAGGAATGGAATTCTATTGGCCACACCGGCGAAGGCCGGTGTCTAGATACCGGGGTGGTTGAGGGGTTCGATGGTATCCAGCTTGCGCCGGAATGACTTGGGCTAAACTGGTACACTGTCCAGAACATTGTGACCGCTACATTGTTCACTGCTGCGTTGCCTCCAACCATTGATCAGGCTGCCCTCAATCGGTCCGGGATTGAGCCGCACCTGCCCCGCACCTTCCAATAACGCTGCAATTGACGCTACAATGGGAACACCCTCTGGCTCTCCGGGCCTTCAGACAGCCGAACCCACCCGCCGGAACAGGAGACGGAACGTGTCAACCAGCAAAGACCAATGGCGTGAAAACAGCCTGAATCCGGCAATCCGCAAGTTTCCGGAACGACAGGAAAGCTTTCAAACTGATAGTGGGCAGGTTCATTATGCCACGAACATGATTTTCTAAGTCGTGATCATTCATCAACATACCCTTCTCGCCCAATTTCCCAATACCATCAACCAAATCTTTAAGTCCAATGTGTCCTATACGATCAAAACGAAGGTGAGGGATGTGAGGTATTTCACCAAAATTCCATTTGATCAGCTTGGGGATAATATCCGTATTCCACTTGTCTGCTAGGTAAGTGGCAACTCCCTGTAGAGCAAAGTTGAAGAATCTTGTATTATCCTCACTCAAAGCAAAGGAGCCTCTGTCCCCCTGGGCCAGTTGAATGAACTGAGCAAGGGAAGCCTTAGAGATGAGTGCATCATGATGCTCAATTGCTGTCTGAGGATTAAGAGTCGATGACCCTCCCATGTCAAGGAAGCCCACATCCCAGTCTGCGCCAAACATTACATAAGACTGCTCATGGGCCTGAAGGTTCTGAAGCATCTGTTCGGCTTTGTCAAGTTGTGGGTCCTTAGTGCCCTCAGGATACTGAACATAAGGGGTGCCGGCTCCTTGCCGTTCGACTGCTATAGCTTGGACAGCGTAAAATCCATCCTTATACTTCCAATGCTTGTATGCAGCTCGCAGAACTGAAATGCCCAGAGGATTACCCGCCTCCATTTGATTCGTCAGAATCATGAGCTTGTCGACACTTATACGAATCTTATGGTGCTCGGGGCTGTCATCAGGACGAAAACCTTCTTGAGTGATCCCAATAACCCTCCCGTGCCTATTAAAGTTCCAAGCAGTAATTGACCGAGGGTGTCGAGGACTAAGACGCTTGAGTCCAATCATTCCTTCCCACTGTCCCTTGGGAATCGTATGCCATACGGGGTGGAAGAGGTAGTGGCCATATGCCTGGTACAACATGGCTTCCCGCAGCCACTGGTTCCAATTGATGTAACAGGCAAACGAATCAAAAAGTTGGTCATGAATGAAGTCAGCAGCCTCTTGAACAATAGCAGGAGCCTGATCGTCACTGGCCTGCTTGCGGGCCTCGATGTGAATGTCAGTAGATAGAATCGGCAGAGTCATGGCCATAAGAGTGGCCGCTACAGTCGAATCTCCCTTCCTCATTCGGTCTACAATATCGAATCGTCCCCGGTCCAACCAATCGGAATTGTGATCAGCGAACTCACCAGAAACCACACCACCGAAGACCTCCAAGCCAGTGATGCCTGTCTCAATAGACCGCATTGAAGGGCGCGGTGCATTTTCGATTAGTTCTCGCTTGTTCAGTTCGTTCTGAGCTATCAATTTCAGGTCAGGAGTACTCATTTGTACCTCATTGAAAATCAGGGGTGATTATGGACGTCAAACCTGGCTTTCACGCTGAAGGGCTGCTGCTCGCTCCTCCTCCACGATATCAAGATCAGTGGCTCCACGCAACCTTGGTCTTTTGAAAGGCTTGTGAACATGACAGTATGGAGATTTGTTGTAGGAGTTTGGTTTCGAAATACAATCTCCGTAAAGGCAGGTGCGAGGTCCATCTTTATCATACCGCTTAGGACCTTTGCCTTGCATCATTCGAGAAACTCGATAAGTGCCTTCATAAGCCATAAGGCAATCCATAATGACCAAGCGACATCAATTGTTGCAATAAACAAATCAAGGCGGCGGTGCCTCGCTTCCTTATTATCGATTCTTTCGACGGGAAGCTTTGGCTGCCTTGTTTTTATGAATAATATTCTTCTTCGCCAATTTATCTACATTAGAAACAACCTTGGGCAGTAATCCTTCTGCTTTTTTCTTATCAGTTTCTTCCCTGATGTCCCGAATGAGGTTTCGGGTTGTTTTTCCATAGTAGCGATTTAACAGGCTTTTTTTTGCTGTTT
>JACZRM010000284.1 GCA_022576105.1 Chloroflexota bacterium
GATATGGCTCATCCCGGCCGCGCCAAATCCCTTGGCCATGTCCTCCAAACGCCGCATATCGGAACCGGTGTACCCGGCCTGGCCCGGCGCCACAAAACCCTTTACGATCCCGCCCTGCTCAATGGTGGATAAGAACACCCGGAACTCGGTCTCCCGCGCTAGATCGGTGATGTCGGACATCTCCAGGCCAAAGCGCAGGTCCGGTTTGTCGCTGCCGTAGCGGGCCATTGCCTCTCGATAGGTCAACCTGGGAAAAGGTTTCAGCAGCTTCTTTTCGGGCGTCACCGATTCGATCATTCCGGTATAGAGTTCCTCGGTAAGCTGGAGAATCTCTTCCTGATCGACGAAGCTCATTTCCAGGTCTAGCTGAGTGAATTCAGGCTGACGGTCGGCCCGCAGGTCTTCGTCTCGAAAACAGCGGGCAATTTGGAAATACTTCTCCACCCCGGCAACCATCAACAACTGCTTGAGCTGTTGCGGCGATTGGGGTAGGGCGTAAAAGCTGCCCGGCTGCATCCGGCTGGGCACCAGATAGTCCCGGGCCCCTTCTGGAGTGCTCTTGATCAGAATTGGCGTCTCGATCTCCCAGAAACCCCGGGCGTCCAGAAAGTCCCTGATGTACTTGACCACCTGGTGCCGCAGCATCAGGTTTCGCTGCATCACCGGCCGCCGCAGGTCCAGGTATCGGTACTTCAACCGCAGGCTCTCGTCGGCCTCGACATCGTCGGTAATGTAGAAGGGAGGCGTCAGCGAGGGGTTGAGGATTTCAACATCTTGCACCATGACTTCGACCGTTCCGGTGGACATGTTGGGGTTCTCGGAACCAATTGGCCGACGCGAGACCGACCCGGTGGCCCGAATTACCCATTCCGACCGCAGCTGATCGGCGATTTTGTAGGCTTCCAACGAAATCTGGGGATTAAATACGATCTGCGCGATGCCGGAGCGGTCCCGCAAGTCCACGAAAATCACCCCACCGTGGTCTCGACGGCGGCTCACCCACCCGTAAAGCGTGATTTGGGTGTCAATCTGATCTTCCCGAAGGTCGCCGCAATTAGTTCGTTTCAGGTCTAACTCTCCGATTCCAAGTTTCGGGTGCCAAGTTTCGGGCTGGAATTCAGGCCCGGCTAAACAATCTGGGGCAACCGCTGACTAAAGCCCGCCAAATTGCTGGAATATATCCTCAAAGGGACTTTCCTGGGGAGCCACGGCCTCAGCCACCGTCGCTGGCAAGTCAGCCGGGTCGCTTACCGGTGGCAGGCACAGCGTGTCGACACAGACGTGGGCCTGCACCGGGGCATCAGCCTCGACCAGTTTAACCACAACGTGCGGATAGGAGGCTTGGTACGCCGCCGCTAGCATGGCGTGGGTGGCCGGGTCACCCCTGGGCCCTTCCACAGTTATCTCCAACGGCCGGTTGAGCAGCAAGTCCACCGTCACGGCGTAGCTGGCCGCGAACTCGCCATAGTCGCGGTTGGCCTCCACATAAGCGCTTAGAGTCTGCCGGGCTGTTTCCAGAATTGCCTGGTCACCGGCAGCCTGGTGCAGTTTTAGCAGTCCTTGAACCGCGGCAACGTTATCGGGCAGAGGTTTTTCTCGGACCTGGAGGTAGCCAACCGCCTGGGAATCCTGCTCCAGATCAAAAAAGCCGCCGCGCTGGTGGTCGTTGAACCAATCTATCATCTGCGCCGCCACGTCCTTCGCCCGGGCCAGATATTTTTCGCGG
The DNA here is from genome assembly GCA_022576105.1 of Chloroflexota bacterium. Next base: position 1,727 of record JACZRM010000284.1, read on the forward strand.
TCGGCCCCCAGGCTGGCCGCATCCAGCAGCGCGTTCAGCAAATGGGCCCAATCAGAAAGCTGCTGTCCCCCCAACCCAGGCGCTGGGCCGGCGGCGGAGTAGGCATGGGGCAGGCTGCCATTGCGGGCCATGGAGTCCAGGGCGTCCAGCACCTCTAGCGCAGTTTCTTTCAGCCCGATCCTGGGCAACCGCCAAGAGGCCTGCAAGAGGAGAGACACTGCTTGCGCGCTCCAACCGGCATAGCAGAAGGGATCGGGGGCCGGCGCGATTTGCCCCTTTCTGCCTTCTGGGGACAACCCAAAGTAATCAGAGTGGGCGCCCTGGCTCCCCCGAAATCCCTTAATCTGCGGGTCGTACAGGTGATTCATCAGATAGTCGATTGTGTCCGAGGCAGTCCGCCGGTACCGTTCTTCGCCCAGCAACAGGAAGGCGTCCAGGTAGACCCGGGCCAGGCCAATGTTATCCTCCAGCATTTTCTCATGCTGAGGCTCCGACCAATCCGGCGTGGCGCTGTAGCGAAAAAAGCCGCCTTCGTGCTGGTCCCATAGGCTGCCCTCGGCCATAGCGTTCAGGGTTTTCTGCAGCATCACCCGGTAGAAGTCCTCACCGGTGGTGCGGTAGAGATGCAGCAAAAACCCCAGTATCGGCACTCCGGGAAACTTGGGCGCTTCCCCAAATCCGCCATTGCGAGCATCGTAGGTGCCCACCGCCCGGCGAGCCAGCCGGTCGACCAGTTCCGGTCCCAACTCAGGCCCGAAGGCAATTTTTCTGACTTCATCGCGACGTTGGCGGAGCACCGAATTCCCCTGATCGTACATTTCCGGTTTCTGGTCTTGGTAGGCCCGTTGGACCTCCATCAACATCGCCAGCAGTTGGTCCGGCGGCAAGTAGGTCGCTCCAGCAATATTGCCGCCGTGCCCGGTCAAGAACACCGTTGACGGCCAGCCCCCTACGTTATATCGCAAGTTGATGTCGGGCCGGTGGTCGTTATCAACCCGAACCGCGATAAAGTGCCGGCTGACATAATTGATAATCTCTGGGTCTGCGTAGGTGGTTTCGTCCATCACCTGGCACCAATAGCACCACACCGCG
>JACZRM010000285.1 GCA_022576105.1 Chloroflexota bacterium
GCGGCCAGCGAATAGCCCATCGTAGCGTCCAAAAAGGGGTTTAACGGAGGATCGGTTCAATCAATCCAACAGACAACAATGAGGAGGTGGTTCCCAGGAAGAGCGTCGGTATCCTACGCAAGAGCGACGGGACTCTCGCTTAATATTGCCCCAACGATGCCCAACTGATGGGGTCCACCTCATACAAGCCCCGCCGAGGCGCTTGAGTCTGAGTCCAATTGACAATGTATTGACAACCTAGCCGACCCAGATTAGAGTAGCCCCTAGTGCGGTATTGGGAATTCTGAAGCTCTTGGGCCGTGCCCGCTCCTTTCCCCACGTTTTAACAATCTAACAACCCGCCCCAGGCGTCAATTCGACTTAAGCAGCATTGAGTTTAGCTTGGACCTCAGCTTGGTCTATAGGCTAGGCTCGGTTGTTTAAGGGGGAAGGCGGTGAGATTCCGCCGCGGTTGCGCCACTGTATGTTGGGTAGCACTGGTTGTAGGCTCACTTTCTCACCTGCGTGTGGGGACTTCGAGAGGCAACCGGAAGTTGACCCCGCAAGTCAGGAGACCTGCCCGGGACGGTTGGGCTCTACTCTGCGCCAAACAGATTAGCACCTCGCGACGCCTCCGCTTTCCCGTGAAACTCCGGGGGGTCGTTAGCCTCTGGTTCAAGTAGAGCCGGGGGCTTTTTTGATTTTATAGGCGTGGAACTTCAGAAATTTCGGCCAGAGCATTAAGTTAAGTCGGAACATCAACTCAAGCTGGCAATCAGAGAGATTTAGAAATTAGAAGACATGCTCTCGTCAGAGAGAATTTAAGGAATATTGTGGTTCTAATATTGGGGCATTTTCGGCTTCTGGATTCCCGTCAGTGAGCACCGATAGCAAGCCTGCCCTGGTTACTGTGGTTGCCGTGGGTCCCGGCGATTCGCGCATGCTCACCCTCAGAGGGCGAGAAGTTCTGGAGGCGGCCGATGTAGTGGCCGGGTTCAAAACTGTCCTGGACGTGGTCGCCCCGTGGCTGGGGAACGCCGAGTTGTGCCCCATGACCTACCGGGACCAGGAAGAGGTGTTGGAGTATGCGGTGGGCGAAGCCCGCAAAGGCCGCAGCTTCGTCGTGTGCTGCTGGGGTGATTTCAACGTTTCCGCTCGGGAGTTGTTGGCCCGGGTTAGAAAAAAAGCCGATATTGTGGAGTTGGTGCCCGGCATCAGTTCGGTGCAGGTGGCCTGCGCCCGGTCGGGCATTTTCCTGGAAGACTCATTGTTCATCACACTGCATAAACGCCAAGAAATTGACGACGATTTCGACGAACTGGCCCATTATTTACGAGAGGACCGGAGGCACCTAATCCTGCTACCACGGCCCTTTGACCTGATGCCGCCGGGCATCGCCGCTCACTTAATCGAGTTGGGTATACCCGAAGAGCGTCCCATGCTGATTTACCAACGTCTTACGCTGGAAGGCGAGAAGGGTTGGGAAGGCACTCTGAAGCAGTGCGCCGACTCCAACGATGAATTTAGCGACCTGACTATCATGGTGTTTCCCAAGGGTGGCAGCGAAATCAGCGCCGGTTCCGGACCAAGGGTGTAGGTGTTGGCGCAACGCAGTAAATTGGAACCGAATTCCCCCAAAAAGCCGATTATATTCGTAACCACGGCCGACACCGACCTGCTGACGGCCGATCGTGCCTTGGCTGGAATTTCTTACCCAGAGTTCCCTCAGGTGCAGGCCTTCAATCCTTCCAACCTGAACACTCCCGAAGCCCAAGCCGAGCTTCTGGAGGCGGTGGCCAACGCAGGGGCCGTTGTATTGAGGTTGCTGGGCGGAAAACGCTCCATGCCCGATACTTTCGACCGAGTGGTGAAACTCTGCCATAGCCTGGCGGTGCCTCTGGTGGCCTGCCCCGGACATCAGGAGTGGGATGAGGACCTGATTTCCGCTTGCACCATGTCGGTGGCTGAAGTAGACACAGTTTTCGCTTACCTGATGCGGGGTGGGGTGCCCAACATCAGAAATCTCTTCATATTTCTTAGCGACTCCTATTGCGGCACCGACTATGGTCCCGAGGCGCCGGCTCCCGCTCCCTGGGAAGGAATTTACCATCCCGATGTGGGAGAGAGTTTTGATCCAGAGGCATTTACTCGGGAGCGGTTCTCGCCAGGGAGAGTGGCAGTAGGCTTGCTGTTCTACCGGGCTCACTGGATGAGCGGAAACCTCCAAGCGGTGGATGCCCTGATACGCAGGCTGGAGGAGCTGGGCGCCGACGTGCTGCCCATATTCTCCTTTAGTCTCAAGCACAATCCAGAGGATGAATACACAAGAGACGGGAAGGACGGACCAGCTAGGGCGCTCTCCCAGTACTTGGCCCGGCCTGACGGCTCACCCAGAGTCCACTGCGTGATCAACACTATGGGCATGTCCATGGGTGACCTGAGCAAAGAAGGGACCACCATTTCTTCCGGTTGGGCGGTGGACTACCTGGAACAGCTAAACATCCCGGTGATACAGGCCATCATGAGTACCGGGACGGAAAAGCAGTGGCTGGACAGCACTTTGGGTTTGGGGCCCATCGACACGGCTATGAGCGTGGCCCTGCCCGAGTTCGACGGTCGCATAATATCGGTGCCCATTTCCTTCAAGGAAGAAAGCGCTCATCATCAGTCGGGCCGCATGTCCGGGCAACTCCAACGTTACGTCCCCCGGCCTGACCGGGTGGACCATGTGGCCCGCTTGGCTGTGAAGTGGGCCCGGCTGCGTCTAAAGCCCAATCATGAGAAGAAAATAGCGATTATTCTCAGCAACTACCCAACCAAAGACGCTCGCATAGGCA
>JACZRM010000286.1 GCA_022576105.1 Chloroflexota bacterium
GTTTTGGGCCAAAAAATGCCCTCCTCATACCCGGACACAAACTCCTTATGGTTCAGCCCCAGCAACCCTTCGAACACTTCTTGATTATGCTGCCCAATCATCGGGGCGGGCAGATGGTTTGCCGCCGGACTGACCGAGAGTTTGAAGGGGGCATTCTGCATCTTGTATGACCCCAGGGTCGGGTGCTCCAGTTCGATGTGCAGCCGGCGGTGGCGAAGTTGGGGGTCGTGTTCCACCCTATCTTGGGTGCTCTGCACCGGCATGGCGGGCACCTCAGCGGCCTGACATCGCTCCATCAGCTCGTATTTCTCCAGGGTCAGGGTCCACTTTTCGATGCCCTGGTCCAGCTCTGGCTGGTGTTCAAGACGGCCCAACACCGAATGGAACTCTGGAACAACGGCCCACTGGGGCGATCCCATCAGCTTGACCAAGCGCTGCCACTCCGCGTCGGAGGAACAGGCGATGGCACACCAGTCATTGTAGCCCCCGCCCATGGTCCGATAGGCGTTGTGGGGCGCCACCGATGGGCCCCTATAGTTGTTGACCAGGGGCGTTCCAGGCCACTGAGTACGGTTGCCTGGGGGATAACCTTCCCGGAGGGTAGAACGGTTGTTGACGGTCAGGTCCAGCAACGCCGGGCCGTTCAAGGTGATGCCGATCATCATCTGAGAAAGGTCAACATGCTGCCCCTGGCCGGTGATGTTGCGGTGGTAAAGCGCGGTAAGTGCGGAAAGGGCAATGTACATGCCGCCGGTGTCGTCCAGATATGACCACCCCCAGCCGGCGGGAGGCTGGCCGGGCAGCCCGGATAGGTGGCTCAATCCGGAGAAGGCTTGGGCCGATGGACCCATGGTGGTATAGCTGTGGTGTCTCCCAGTATGCCCGAATCCAGACATTGAGACGTATACAATGTCGGGGCGCAGCTTCTGCATCTCGTCGTAGCCGATACCCCAATTCTGCATCACTCGAGAGCTGAAGTTTTCCACGACTATGTCGGAGATTGAGATGAGTTGGCGCACCAGGTCCAACCCCTCTGGCGACCGGATGTTAACGGTGATGCCAAGCTTGTTGGCGTTGGCATCGTTGAAGGTGCCCGCAGAGTTGAGGTCTGGCTCAATTCCCGCCGGTGTCGAAGACCCGGCGCCGCTGCGTCTGCCTCGTTCAGTGGTCGGCCACTCCACCTTGATGACTTGGGCGCCCAGGGCGCCCAGCCAGCGAGTCGCCCAGGGCCCGGCCCTCACCCAGGTAAAGTCCAGCACCCGGACTCCCGCCAGCGCTTGCGGAGGGGTTACTGTTTCTCCTTGAGTCCGGGCCATAGCGATTTCCCTTTGCCCCTGCCCTTAGGTTTTACGCGGCGAGAGGCTTCTACTGGCACTGAATGAAAACTCGTTACTTTTAAGATTCACATCCCCCTCTAATCCCCTGGGTGACAGTTGGGAGAGGGTTATTAAACACGTCGCTATAGAACCTTGTGGCGGGTGCGGGGATTTAACCCTCAGCCGGCCGTTTCGCCATCATCGTTCAGTATCACCAGCGGCAGGTCCAGCTCCCTGAGGCCCCCCTCGATTGCCGCTCGGTCGCCCACAACAAGTATCACCAGGTTGTCCGGGTCGATTCTGGCCTGTCCGGCAACCTTGGCTTCATCCAAATTGACCGCGGATAAATTCTGCCCAACGGTCCGGAAATAGTCGTTGGGCAAATTGTGCACCACCATTTGAACCAGGCTGCCCATGATCTGCCCCGGGCGTTCGAATCCGGCGGGCAGGCCCTGAAGCATACCGGCCTGGGCGGAACCCAGCTCCTCGGAGGTAATGGGACGCTGACCGTGAATATCCCGGAACTCTTGGAGGATTTCCACCACGGACTCCTTGGTTACCCCGGTCTGCACACTGCCGCCGGCAACCAGCGCGGAAGGCTGGTGAAACCAGTTGATACTGGAGTGGAAGCCATAGCTGTAACCCTTGTCCTGGCGCAGATTCTGGTTCAGTCGAGCCGAGAACTGACCGCCAAACACGAAGTTAAGCAGCACCAACCGGAAGTAGTCCGGATGATTTCTGGGTACAGTGGCATGCCCGGCCTGGATCACCGACTGCGCCGCTCCTGGCTTGTCCACCAGGTATATGGTTGTGGGGCCGGAAGCGGGCGAAGCGATTTGGGCTGAATCCTCCGCCGGCGCCTCCAAAACATCGGGGTTTTCCCAGTCTCCGAAGGCGGCCGTGGCTTCCTGCCTCACCTCTTCCAGGGTGACGTCGCCCGCCACCACCAGGGTGCCGAACGCCACAGGCTTAACCAAGTAGGAGTTCGCACCCAGTTTGTAGGCGCGATCAATATCGGATGTCTCATCGGAGGATGTCAGAAAGACGACTGGAATGCGGCAGAGTTTTGACTGACCACGCAGCCACTCAAGAATCTCGAAACCCGATTTTTTCGGGAGCTTAAGATCCAAAAGCACCAACGAGGGCAAAGGATGCAGGGTGCGGTCGTCATAGGGCGACACGCCTTCCAGATAGTCTATGGCTTGCTGCCCGTCGTTTACTACCTGCAGGGAACAGCCCAGATTGATCTTCCGAAAGGCCCGTTTTATGAGAGTAACGTCATTTGGATCGTCTTCAACAAGCAGAATTGTATCGACGTTCGTTTCCATGACGACAATTACTCTTGAGGAATCTCGATCCAGAATCGGCTTCCTGCACCCGGTGAGGACTCCAGTCCGACACGTCCGCCCAAACTCTCTGCGGCGCGGCGGACAATAGCCAAACCGATCCCCGTACCGGGGTAAGTTTCATTTCCGTGCAAACGTT
>JACZRM010000037.1 GCA_022576105.1 Chloroflexota bacterium
TGCATTATATCCATCTTAACTAGTAGGCTGCTGAAAAAGGGGTAAACAGCCCGAAATCATCCCAATTTTCGTACCTGGAAGACCAATTATTTTTCGCAAAATCGGGGTTTTTCAGCAGCCTGCTAGTAATGGAGCTGTTGAATCGGCCCTAAGTAATATGGAGGCATCTTATGGAGAGCAAAAACAATGTGGCGCTGGGCCTGTTGGGCGGGATGCTGGTGGGGGCGGTCGCTGGACTGGTTGTGGCCCCCAAAACCGGCCAGGATTTGCGCACGGAGATACGAGACGTTCTCCATGCCAAAGTCGACCGGTTTCGCAACCGGTTCAAAGGTTCGAACGACGGCGTAGATGATTCCCTGGAAGACCCAATTGGCGACTATGCCGAAATATTGGGTTAGTGTTTCTACCGCGCAAAAACCCCATAAGGTATGGTCTTACCTTATGGGGTTTCACGTTGGCCGGGTGGGGTGGCTCACATCCACCGCATTGTTAATCGATTAGCTGGTGAATAAATTCCAGGTAGTTCTCGCTGCCCGTGTTTCGCAGCTCCCGCCGGTCGGTTACTTCCAGGTCGCCAAAATCCTCCAACAGCTCGATATGGGCCACAATTTCGGCCAGCGCGGCCCGCAAATTGACGCCCTCCAGCATTCGGTGCTCAAAAAGTCCCCTGGTCAATTGCTCCAGGCCCACTTCCTGCTGCCCGATGTTGGTGATTATACGACCCAAGCGGTCGGCGTGGTGTTCAGTTATGACCCTGGCCCGCGCGGTGGTAATAAAATTAAACTTGTCCCGATTGTAGTAGCGGTGGGCCGGCAGTACTTGGGTCTGCTCCCCCATATCGGTGACAATCTTCAGGGACTTCAAGTAGGTGGCCAGGCCGTACCATTCTGATTCGCGGTGGTACTGGGCCGGCAAATGGGCTTTTATCTCTGGGGAGAACCTGGTCTTCATGGTTGGGTGTGGTGAAATCTCCGGCAGGACGTGGTCGCCGGTAAAGACCAGGTCGCCCAGCTTGATGCAGAGTTCATCGGGCGAGTGTCCCGGGGCATGGATCAACGTCAAGTCCCCCAACTGCTCGCCGTCGGTAATGCGGTGGTCAATCAGCAAGCTCTTGCGGCGCTCGATATACTCATCGCGGCCAGGCGAGGAGGGCTGGAAAGCCCCGACGGAGTCGGCTATCCGGTGGAACTCTTCCTGCAATGGTGAGCAGGGCCGCCGGTTAATCTCGTGGGGGTCGTAGGCTTTTAAGTGGGCATAAATATCGTGGGCCCAGATTTCTGCATTGGTCTCCGCGGCTATTTCGGCGGCGGCGCCATCGTGGTCCTCATGTCCGTGGGTAACAATCACCCGCTGGATGTCTTTCGCCCGAAATCCGGCGCACTTTAGACCCTGGTCCAACTCATGAAACGAGCCCGGCTCACCGGCGTCAACCAGGGTGAGGCCTTCGTTCTCAAACAGGTAGGCCCAGGTGGGGCCGGTATAGGAGAAGTTGGCTCTGGGGAGGGATACTGCGTGGATGGGAACTCCTTGATGGGGGACTATGCGGATGACGAAGCGGTCGCCGTTGGAGTCGCCTTGACGGATTACCGAAAATTCCTTGAAATTATGGTCCATTCACTAACTCCTGATTTGTTCCTCCTGATTTGTTCCTATCGAAGGCTATCGCTCTGCCCGGACAATGTCAAATGCAACTCCAACACGATCAATCCGCCGGGGCCTGAAAATGTCTCAAAACAGGCAATATTGTCTGGGAGTAGACCTGGCGCTTGGCGCGTATATGAAACATTAACGCCTGGATATACACTGCCGGGGCCCGTGCTTTGAGCTGCCAGTGGATGGTCCATAGCGTCCCTCCTTCAACAACCTCAAACCAGTCGGTCCGGTCGGACCATTTTGTGCCGGGAGCCCGCATGATGCGCCGCGCCGGTGGATCAAATACGCACTCCCACTTGACCCCACCGCCGATCTTTTCCAGGAAAGTGTAGGTGTTGCTTTCCCGGCCAAGGAACTGCCCGTATTTCTGCTCCATGGCTTTGGTGTCGGGTTCGCCCTGGGTGGGGAAAGCGGTGACGTACTCATAGACCGCTGGTTGATCTCCCAATATAAAATGGCTAACTCTAAGCGTTTGCATTGCGTCTATGGGCCTTTTCCTGATTAAGAGTGTCTAACAGCATGGCTAACTGCTCATCCGGCAGTGAGTTATCTAAAATCCCCCATCCCCCTTTGCATAGGGGGCTATCGACTATGCCCTTTTTGAAAAGGGGGACTGAGGGGGATTTCCTCGTTCCTCAGAATGACATGAATATTTATGTTCGTAGGGACTCCGGGTCAACCCATCGGATACTATTACTGGATATTATCACTGGATAATACTTGCGAAAACTACCCGCGAAAACCGGGCATCACCTTTTTGGCGAACAATTCCATTTGCCGGAATAAGCTTGTCGAGTCTCCGGCCAAGAATCCAAAATTAAAGTCCCTCACCCCGGCATCGATCCGATCTGAGATGGCTTGGCTGCACTGATCCGGAGTGCCGGTAACGCAAAGGGACTGGGCAATGTCCTCGGCGCTGCGTTCGGGAGTCACGTAGCGCTGTCCCACGTGAGCCACTGCAACGTCCATCGCTTCTTTGCTGTCCTCGGAAATGGATGTGGGTTGGTTCAACCCCCAATGGAAACTGGACAAGTCGCGCCCGGCATCACCGGCAATCTTGCGAATAGTATCATTGCTGGCTTTGATCCGGCGCACCGTGAACAGGTAAGGATACCAGCCATCGGCCCTCAGGGCGGCCCGCTCCATGGCGGCATCGCTGCGGCCGGCAATCCAGATGGGAGGGTGGGGCTGCTGGACCGGTTGAGGCAAGAGGGTAACGTCGGTAAACTTGAAGAACCGGCCCTGGTGGGTCACGTGCTCTTCGGTCCAGAGACGCTTCATGATCTCCAGCATCTCGTCGGTGCGCCGGCCCCGGGTCCGCACTGGAATCTCCATTGCGTCGAACTCCACACGGGTCTCCCGCTGGCCGCTGATGCCAATTCCAAAATCCAATCTCCCGTTGGAGACCAGGTCCAGGCTGGTGACCAGTTTGGCCAGCAGGACCGGGTGGTACAGCGGGGCGATGACGATTCCAGTCATTACCCTCAAGTTTCGAGTCGCTCCGGCCGCCGCCGCCATCGCCGGAATCGTCAGCATGGTGGGACGTGGCGGATTGCCGTCCATGATGTGTTCGCCGGTGGTTATGCGGTCGTAGCCCAGTTCCTCGGCCTTCTGGGCGAACTCCGCCACGTTCCAGTAACCTTCAACCCCAAGGTTACAGCCGAAAGTTATCTTTGGAGTAGCCATCTCTCTCCTTATCCGATGTTGCCTACGGCCAGGTCAAATGTTGTCTGCTGCCTGGCATTTTAGGCCGAGTGGACCGGGCGGCGCAACCAATAAAAAGGAGACTGGTGTTTAACCCAGTCTCCTTTTGCGGTTGGTCAGGTTTTCAGCTGCGCGGGCGACAGGTACTAGGCCAGTGCCGGTGCGTCGTCCGGTGGGCTGTCAAGAATCCCATGCAGGTCTGGGCCTTCCAGCGTTTCGTCGGAAATCAGCCTGGTGGCCAGCTTGGTCAGCTTGGTCCGGTTCTCCCCGATGATTTTCTTGGCGGTCTGCTGGGCCTTGGTCAGCAGATGTCCGATTTCGGAGTCAATTTTCTCGGCAATGGCATCGCTGTAATTTGCTGTCGACCCCATCTCTTTGCCCATAAAGACCATGCTCTGGCCGGTTTCGAAGGTGCGCGGGCCAATTTCTGTGCTCATACCGTACTCGGTCACCATGCGTCGGGCTACGCCGTTGGCGTTCTGCAGGTCGTTGGACGCACCGGTGGTAATGTCGCCAAACACGATTTCCTCGGCGGCTTGACCTCCCATCATGACCGCCAGCATCGCCTCAAACTGTCCCTTGGACCACAGGTTGCGGTCTTCCTCGGGCAACAGCCGGGTATAGCCTCCAGCGGTTCCTCTGGGGACGATAGTAACCTTGTGTACTGGGTCGGCTTTGGGAAGATTGGAGGCTACCAGGGCATGACCAGCCTCGTGATAGGCGACGATTTCTTTTTCTTGTTCGCTAACCTGACGGCTCCTCCTGGCGGGCCCAGCCAGCACTCGGTCAATGGACTCTTCCATGTCCAGCAGGTTAATCCCGGTGCGCCCGTTGCGGGCGGCCAGAATGGCTGCTTCGTTGGCCAGGTTTGCCAAATCCGCGCCGCTGAACCCGTGGGTCTGCTTGGCCAGCGTGGAAACGTTGACATCCGACAACACGGGCTTGCCATTGAGGTGCACCTTGAGTATATCCTCACGCTCTCTAACGTCGGGAAGGCTGAGCGTCACCCGCCGGTCGAACCGGCCTGGCCGAAGCAAGGCTGTGTCCAACACATCTGGACGGTTGGTGGCGGCAATAACTATCACGTTGGTGCGCTCGTCAAACCCATCCATCTCGACCAGGATCTGGTTCAATGTCTGCTCGCGTTCGTCGTTCCCGCCGCCGATACCGGCGCCCCGGTGACGGCCAACCGCGTCAATCTCGTCGATGAAAATAATGCAGGGGGCATATTGACGGGCTCGGCTGAACAGGTCACGCACCCGACTGGCGCCCACGCCAACGAACATCTCAACGAATTCACTGCCGCTGATGGAAAAGAAGGGAACACCGGCTTCACCGGCCACCGCTCTGCTGATTAGCGTCTTGCCCGTCCCCGGCGGTCCAACCAGAAGCACTCCCCGGGGAATTTTGGCGCCCAGTTTGGCGAACTTCTCCGGGTACTTTAGAAACTCAACAATCTCCATCAGCTCTTGCTTTGATTCCTCAGCCCCGGCAATGTCATCAAAGGTCACTGGAGGGCCATTGCCCGTCACCAGACGAGCCTGGCTCTTGCCGATGTTCAAAGCCTGGTTCAGTCCGCCCTTGGTGCGACGGAACATGTAGAAGAGGAGACCGCCGAAAATCAGCAGCGGCAAGAAGGATATGAAGATGCCAAAGAAACTTCGGCCCTCTGGCTTCACTTCAATAGACACGGCGCCAGGCTTCACGCCTTGCTGATTGAGCAGCTCCAGAACGCTGACGCTGCTTTCCTTACGCGATTTGAATGTTTCACCGCTGACGGTGGTGACTTCCAGATTGTCGCCTTGCAATTGGATTTTGGCGATCTCACCGGCCTCAGCCATTTGCAGGACCTGGCTAATTTCCAGGTCGCTGACTACGGCCGGGCGGGGTAAGAATAACAGGATGAGGAGCAGTATTCCGCCCCCGATCAAGCCCCACTGGATGAGGCTGATTCGTTTGAATGATTTCATTTAATTGTATTCCATACCGGGGTGTAGGATTTGTCTAACGCACCGGGAACGCCTTGGTTGGGGTCGCCGATTTCAGTCTACTCTAGGTCGGCCAATCAAGATTCCCGGCCGACCTGCTACATGCACTATGCCCAGGGTACTACCGCTGAGGCAATCCGTATAGGGGGTTGCCACACAGCATCAGGTGGGACCGCAGCAGCTTTAGCCAACCTACAGCGGGCTCCCCCGGCGGGGCTCCTCCGGCCCGGCCTCTATCCTGCCGCCAGCATCTCGTTGGTAATCTCCACCAGCTTGTCAAAGTTTAACGCGCCGCTCCATTTGCGAAAAATCTCTCCATCGGCGCTGATGAATAAGGTGGTGGGCATTGAGAAAACGCCAAACTCCCTGATAACTGTGCTGTCGGTGGTGAAGCCGGTGGGATAGGTAATTCCCAAACTATTCAGCAATTTGAGAGCGTCTTCCTGATTGCCCAGGCCGGTAAATTGACCAACATCTACCCCAAGCAGCAGTACATCCTCTTGATGTTGGTCGTAAAACTCCTGGAGGTCGGGCATTTCGGCCCGGCATGGGGGACAGAGGCCAGCCCAGAAATTCAACACTATCGGCTGCCCCTGGAGGTCGGCGAATTGAATCTCTGCGCCGCCCACCGCGGATTTACCGGTGTACATACTGACCAGGAACCCGATCTCCGGTTCGGCGTCGGCCACGGGGACTCCGGTCAGCGTTTTGCTGGAAGAGCCGCCTTCGGTTCCGGCGGCAGGTGCGCCGCAGGCTGCCACCAAAATCGTAAGTGCAATGCCAAGCAGCAACCTGCCCTTAAACTTGAAGGAAGAAATAGCAATTGACATGATTGCTCCTGAGTCTCGGTGAGTTAGCGGTCTGATTCCAAACCGTTACTCATTGAGATGCTATGTATGGATATCTGATGCGCCGATTATCTTCTGGCTAGGCCACCATGTCGGCAGTAGATCTATGGTATTTCAATTGAAAGTTTCATTAAAGGGTAAAACCCGGTGGCGCTTTATTTACGTTGGCGTCCAGGCTTTGGACTCAAACCCGCCCGTGCCTCCATATCCTCGGGACCGGCTGGCCAGCCGACATTCATGAATTGACGACTAATTGCGGGTTTAACTTATGGCCGGAAGTTTGTTATTTTGTAAAGGACAGTTGTTAAAACTGCGGCAGATATTTATGTGGTCTCAGGCAATAGGCGTGATATGAGCGGACTTGGTAAGAGCAACGCGTTGGTGATGCAGTCGGGCGGCTGCACGCCGGTGATCAATCGCAGCCTAACCGGAGTAGTGAGGCAATCGCTAGAAGAGTCGGGCATAGGCCAGATTTGGGGGGCGGTTCACGGCTTGGAGGGCGTCCTGTCGGACCAACTGGTCGAACTGGGAACAATGTCCCAGGCGGAGTGGAAACGAATCGCCGCGACTCCGGCGGCGGCGCTGGGCTCCACCCGACACAAGCTGCAATCCAATGAAATCGATGCGGTACTGGACGCACTGACCCGACACAACGTTCGCTTCCTGTTTATCATCGGCGGCAACGACTCGGCTGAAACCGGACTGGCCGTCAGCCAGGCGGCACAGCACGCCGGTTATGAATTGCGGGTGGTGAACGTGCCCAAGACCATCGACAACGACCTGGTGTTGACCGACCACTCCCCCGGTTACGGCAGCGCCGCGCGGTTCATCGCGCTGGCCACTATCGGCGCGGGCCAGGATGCCCGGTCAATGGGCATGGCCTCGCCGATAACCATCATTGAGGTCATGGGGCGGGACACCGGATGGCTGGCTGCCGCGTCGGCGTTGGCCCGGCAGCGGCCGGGAGACGCACCCCACCTGATTTGTGTGCCAGAAGTGCCGGTGGAAGAGGAACAGTTTGTTGACCGGATTGAGGCGGCTTACCAAGAATACGGCTTCGCGGTGGCGGTAATCGCCGAGAACACCCGAGGTCGCCACGGCGTCTTGGGCGGGCAATCAGACCCCTGGTTCGTCGATGATTTCGGCCACCAATACTACGACGGCCCAGCCCGGCACCTGGCTGGGTTGGTGGCCCAGCGGTTGAAAGTACGGGCCAGGTACGAGAAACCGGGCACTATCCAACGCTCCTTTATGCCGGCGGTATCCCGTACCGACGCCAACGAGGCGGAGCTGGCCGGGCGGGCGGCGGTGCAGGCCGCCACATCTGGCCACACCGACCAGATAGTTACCCTGGTCCGGGAATCGGGCAGCAAGTACGTCTGCACCACTGCCCTTGCGCCGCTGGGCCAGGTTGCTGGCAAAGTCCAAACCATGCCGGCCGAGTACCTTGATACCGATAGCTGCTTCGTCACTCCGGCCTTTATCGAATACGTGAAACCGCTGATCGGTAGTGCGCTGCCGCGGATTGGCCGGGTGAGCCGCTAGATGTCCCACGTTCTCTGGACCATCCTTTCGGTTGGTCAGCAGCCTTAAACGCGGTGTTGGCCAGCCTTGCCGCAAAAGTGTCAATTGTGGCCTGTGAATGAGTTCAGGAGCCTATTCTTAATGCTACCCTGAGTGCAGCGAAGGGTCTAAACTCCAGGGAACTAGATTCCCCGCTAATTCAAACTGACTTTTGAGGCAGAGCCGTATTGCTCCTAGACACGGGGTATTCAACTGCTCAGAACCGCCCCGATGATTAGGAGTCCAAGATTTCCAGGGGCCTATTCAGGTGTATACTGCGGGTGTTCTGTTTTCGGGTAGACTTCAGTCAAGTAAGCTGGCAGGAGATGTCATGGCACAGAAGGTCAGTCCCACGTCGCAGACCAACGACTTGGCGTTGCTGGCCCACCTGCTGCGTCGGGCCGGATTCGGCGCGACCAGGGACGAGCTGGACCGATACTGTTCCCAGGGCTACGACGCTACGGTCGAGGAACTGCTGCACCCGGAACTGGCCGAGCCGCTGGAAGAAGATGTGCTCCGCCGCTACCAGATTGACCAGAACAGCCTGATGCTCATTGAAAGCTCTCAGGCCTACTGGCTGTACCGCATCATCAACACCAACGCCCCCCTGGAAGAAAAGATGTGCCTGTTCTGGCACGGGCTGTTCGCCACCGCCTACGGCAAGTTGAACCACGCCAAGGCAGTGGTCAACCAGACCAACACCTTTCGCCGCCAGGGACTGGGCAATTTTAGGACCTTGCTGATCGAACTTTCCCGGGACCCGGCCATGATCTTCTGGCTGGATAACAAGGACAACCACCAGGGCGCTCCCAACGAGAACTTTGGCCGTGAGCTGCTGGAGCTGTTCTCAATGGGCATTGGCAACTATTCCGAGGACGATGTGAAAGCCTGCGCCCGCGCCTTCACCGGCTGGACGATTAACAATGCCGATTACATGAGCGTGCGCGCTTCCCGCGATTCCATCTGGCCCCACGGCCGGCTGGACTGGCAGTTCGTTTACCGGCCGGAGGACCACGACGATTCAGAGAAGGTGTTTTTGGGGGAGCAGGGCCGATTCAACGGGGAAGATGTTATCGACATAATCTGCCGCCATCCGGCCACCGCCTGGTTTATCGGGCGTAAGCTGTACGAATTCTTCGTTTCGGACGTCCCCAACGAGGACGCGATACAAGAACTGGCCGGAGTGTTCCAAGCCAGCGACGGCGATATTCGAGCGGTTATGCGGGCGTTGCTGTTGTCCGATTTTTTCCAGGCCGACAATGTGCGCCTGGCCAAGGTAAAAAGCCCGGCGGAACTGGTGGCGGGTACCGCCCGTCTTTCGGGAGGCTACCAGTTCCCAGAATGGAGCATCGTCAACCTGGCCATGGACGTCAACTTCATGGGGCAGGAAATCCTCAATCCTCCTACGGTTGAAGGATGGCACACCGGGCGGGAATGGATTGACACCGGCAACCTGGTGGAAAGAATCAATTCGGCGGCATTGGAACTGGGCAATGCCAGCCAACCCGGCCTGCGCCGGGTAATCGAGCGGCTGCGGGCTGCCGGAGACGTCCTTTCTCCCGGAGAATTTGTGGATGTATGTCTGGACGCCACCACCCAATTTGAGACCTCGCCAGCGACGCGGGACAGCCTGGCCGGGTATGCCGACAAGCTGGGCGAATTGCGCTTTGACCGCCAGGATACACTGGCCTGCTCGGAACAACGGGTAGGGGAGATGCTGCAGATGATCGCGGCCACCCGAGAATACCAGCTTGCCTGACGACCGGTGCTGATATGTCTGCCGAATCAATGATCGCTAATCCAGGTTTCGAGTACCGCAAGACTGTTGGTTTTATTGCCAATGGCGGGCGTGGCTTCAACAATCCGGTTGACCTGACCTGGGACTCCTCCGGCCTGCTCTATGTTCTGAATCGGGCCGGTCCGGAGGTGGGCATTCGATTGCCCTATAAACGGGTGACCATCTGTACCTTTGATGAGGAATATCTGGGCGAGTTCGGCACCGGCGGCACTGGTGACGGACAGTTCTGGTGGCCCAGCTCCCTGGCCTTTGACCGCGCCGAGCGGCTTTATATTGCCGATGAAGCGTTGCATCATATCTCCATTTTCAGCAAAGAAGGCGAGTTTCTGGAGAAGTGGGGCGTCGCTGGCTCCAGGGACGGCGAATTGAACCGTCCTTCCTACATCGCCTTCGACCGGCAAGATAACCTGTACGTGTCCGACAGTCTGAACCACCGGGTGCAGATATTCAGCCGGCAGGGCCGTTTCCTGGGGCAGTGGGGTAAGCCCGGCGACGGCCCCGGCCAGTTCAATATGCCCTGGGGTTTGAGCCTGGATGAACTGGGCAATGTCTACGTCGCCGACTGGCGCAACGACCGGATTCAAAAATTTGACCCCAGCGGGTCTTTCCTGGCCCAGTGGGGCAGATCAGGTCGGGGAGCCGGGGAGTTTCACCGGCCGTCACATGTTGCGGTGGACGCCCAGGGCATGATCTACGTGGCGGACTGGGGCAATGAACGGGTGCAGATATTGAGCCCGGACGGTGAGGTATTGGCGGTGCTGCGGGGCGATTCAGTCGATTCCAAGTGGGCCCAAGAGTACTTTGCTGCCAACCCGGACGAGGCAACCCAGCGCCGGAAAGCCAACCTGGAGCCGGTAATTAAGCCCCACCCTGAGCAGGCCAGAGAAGAATCAGCCAATGTGGAAAAGCTGCTCTGGGGGCCGACCGCGGTCAAGTTGGACGCAGCCGGGCGCATCTACATCGTGGATAGCTGCCGCCACCGGATACAGATTTACCAGAAAACAGCCGTCGAAGCTCGGCAGACGGGGAAAATATAAGGGTGGTTGAAAAGACTTCACTACTGTTTGTGGTTCGACAGGCCTGTCCCTTCGATAAACTCAGGGCAGGCTCTGAGCCAGCCGAAGGGCTCACCACGAACGGGTGCTACTGCCTCAATCGCCTTTAGCCGCAGATGATTTACATGCGATTGCCCTGGTGCGGCCTGGGGCGGTCAACAGTTGCCCATTTCCACCATTCGACCTTCTCGCCAGGCAACTGCGCCATTCCGAACGGTCAAGAAAGTATCCAATCGGACCTTGCCCTCCACGTTGTGTCCGGCCATGTCGTGCCACACAAAACGGCCCTCGCGTAAATCGTAAACCGCTGCGTCACCCTCCATGCCCACGGCCAACGACCCAATGGTCC
>JACZRM010000287.1 GCA_022576105.1 Chloroflexota bacterium
AAGGCCCAATACGGCGAGGACAAGGTGTTTGACCTTTCGCTGGGCAATCCGGTGGTGGAGCCGCCGGCCGAGTTTCATCGGGAGCTGCGCCGCCTGGCCGAGCACCCCATCAAGGGGATGCACCGTTACATGCCCAACAACGGCTACCTGGAGACCCGCCGGGCGGTGTCCGACAGCCTGCGCACCGAGACCGGCCTGGACTTCACCCCCGGCGACATCGTGATGACCTGCGGGGCCGCCGCCGCCCTGAACGTGACCCTCAAGACCATCCTCAATCCGGGCGAAGAGGTAATCATCCTGTCGCCCTACTTCGTCGAGTACGGCTACTACATCGACAACCACCAGGGCGTGGCGGTGGTGGTCCCCACCGACGCCGACTTCCAACTCGACCGGCCAGCCATCGCAGCCGCCATCACCAGCAAGACCCGAGGCATCATCATTAACTCGCCCAACAACCCCACCGGCGTGGTCTACCCAATCGAGGGCATAAAACAACTGGCCGACCTGCTGCGACGCAAACAGACCGAGCATGGCAGCCAGATTTACCTGATTAGCGATGAACCCTACCGCCGGATCATCTTCGACGGCCTCACCTACCCTCAGGTTTTCCCCCACTACGAAAATACCATCGTGGTGACCTCCCACGCTAAAGACCTGGCCCTGCCCGGAGAACGCATCGGCTACCTGGCGTTGCATCCGTCCTGTCCCGACCGAGAGGAGCTGCTAAACGGGCTGACTTTCTGCAATCGTACGCTGGGTTTCGTCAACGCCCCGGCGTTGATGCAACACGTGGTGCAGGGTTTGCAGGGGGTCAGTGTGGACGCCAGCGACTACCAGCGCCAGCGGGACTTCCTCTACTCCAAGCTAATTGAGTTGGGCTACTCGGTGGTAAAGCCGCAGGGAGCTTTCTATCTGTTCCCCAAGTCTCCCATCGAAGACGACGTGGCCTTTGTGGAGGCTTTGCAGGAGTGGAACGTTTTGACGGTGCCTGGCCGCGGGTTCGGCACGCCGGGACATTTCCGAATCTCCTACTGCGTGGAGGACCGGGTGCTGGAGGGGGCAATAAATGGGTTCGCCAGAGCCGCCGAGAAATTCGGGCTGTGACTTAGAACGGGCTATACCGCCGCAAAAATCTGGCCCAAGTCAACCGACAGACCCGGTAGCAGCGGAGAAACCAGCGTGTCAGTTAACCCAAAAATGTCGGCGGACGTTAGGCCCTCATCACCCTCAACCAGCACCTCCACTGTTTCAGTAGCTGGGTCGACAAGCCAGTACTCCCGTACGCCATACCGGGCGTAGAGGGTTCGCTTGTAACCCCGGTCGTAGCGCTCGGTGGCCGAGGAAAGTATTTCCACCACCAGGTCGGGCGCGCCCTGAATATTGGCTTCGGTGATGAGACCTCTGCGTTCATTTGAGACAAATAAGATGTCTGGTTGGAACACATCGTAGTTGGATAGCACCACGTCGTAGGGGGCATAACGCACCAGTCCCAAGTCGTTCTGTTGAACAAACTGGTGCAGAGCCACTGCCAGATGCAAAGAGATTGCCTGGTGTTTGTCGGTAGGTGCTGGAGCCAAAATCAAATCTCCATCCAGAAGCTGATAACGCCTGTCTTCTGGCGTGGTCATGTAATCTGCGACAGTAAACTTAATTTTGGGCTTTTGCTGAGTCATGCCCCAACCTTGCCTGGCAGTTGATTAACTCATTATAACCGATTAGTTTTTTAAGTTACCCACCACAGCTTTCCACCTACCCCCACAGGATGGGCTAGGGCCAGGTAGTACCCCTGGAGGGCAATCGGATCACCGCTGTTCCCTTGGTGGTAATCTCCTGGCGCTGGTTTTCGCCCCAAATTTCCAGGTCCACCAGCTTCTCACCATTCTCGTCCCGCTTGCCGGTGATCTTGCCCTTGCACCAGGTGGTGTCGCCCACCACATTGAACCGGCGCAACTCCACATAGATTTTCTTCAAGAAACCATCGTCGCCCATCCAGTGGGTCAGCAGGTTGCCCATCCAGCAGCAGCGCTGACAGCCATAGTCGTAGGCGCCGGGCAGCCCGGCGCTCTCGGCGGCCTCCTGAATGTCGTGAACCCGAATCACGGCTTCTTGCGCGCCGGTGGTGGGATCGGTGAAACCCCAGGATGGGTGGCGCAACATCTCCTTGAGCTGGATACCGTGGGAGATACCGCCGATGCAGCCGGCGACGAAGGCGGTGATGTCGCCGTGGCTCATCGGCCCCTTGACCACTGGCTTTAGCTCGTCGCCTACCTGCACATCTTCCCACCAGCGAGGATTACTGCCGCGTATCTCTTCGTTGAGCACTGCCTCGCTGATGGTCTCAATCTCGTTTCGAGTGTAGTGATAAGGCTCAAACTTGTACTTCTGGTGGTCGCGAGCCGCACTGCGCTCGGCCCGGACCTGCCAGCCGCGAGTCTTGGCAATGACCTCGCCGCGCTGATTGAAATAGTGGCTGATGCTGGACTGAATCAGAATCTTGCCCGCGAACTCGCTATTTTTTTCCACCAGATCGGTGAACTGCTCCTGCACCGATATCTTGTCGTCTAAATAGATGGGCCGGTACCATTCCCAGTCGTTGCCCGCGTGGAACCCGTGGACTCCGGGCAACCCACCGGTGCGCCCGGAGCACCAGTAGACGCTGTATAGGAAGCAGGCCGGAGCAATGATGGTGCCGAATTTGCTCTGCTGACCGTAGCTAACGTCCCAGTACAGGGGATTGGTGTCGCCGATGCCCTGGCAGAAGTGCCGAATGGCGCTGCGGGAGGCTTC
>JACZRM010000288.1 GCA_022576105.1 Chloroflexota bacterium
CCGGAACCCGCCTCCACCCGCCCGGCGAGCCCAGCGCAGTCAGCGCCGACCGCCACAATTGCGGCTCCCACCGCCAGCTCGTCAATGACCGAGACCCAGTCGCTGCAAGCGCAGGTTGATGCCGTTGACGCCCCCCGGGGTGGGAAACTGATACTGTTGGAGCGAGACCCACCAACCCTTGATCCCCATATAACCACCGACAACGTTTCCGGCCGCCTGGTTAACGAGATTTTCGGCGGCCTGGTTACCCTGAACCTGGACCTGGATGTGGTGCCGGACCTGGCGGAGAGCATTGCCACCAGCGCCGACGGCCTCACCTACACCTTTACCCTGCGGAAGAACGCCCAGTTCCACGACGGTAAACCGGTCACCGCCGAAGACGTAAGATGGTCGCTGGAGCGGGCAACCGACCCAGCTACTCAATCCCCAGTGGCCGAGCAGTACCTTTCGGATATTGTCGGTGTGAAGGAAAAGCTGAACGGCTCAGCCAGCACTATTTCGGGTATCAAGGTCATCGACGACCGCACCATCGCCCTCACCATTGATCTGCCCAAGGCCTACTTCCTGGCCAAGCTGACCTACCCCACCGCTTTCGTCCTGGACCGGGATACCATTGAAGGAAAGGGCAACGATTGGCTGCGCAAGCCCAACGGCACCGGGCCTTTCAAGCTGGCCCAATACGACGTTGGAGAGACTCTCCGCCTGATCCGCAACGACAATTACCATCTGCGGCCCGCGTACCTGGATGAGATCGAATTCATCCTCAGCGGCGGCACTGCCATGATAATGTACGAAAACGATGAGATCCACGTGACTGGCGTGGGCCTGGCCGACCTGGACCGGGTGCTGGACCCCACGGAAGCTTTGAATGCCGAGTTGCAGACCGCTCCCGCCAGGTTTAGCGTCGATTACATCGGCTTGAACGTGTCGGAGCCCCCTCTGGACGATCGCAAATTCCGGCAGGCGCTGAACTTTGCCATCAACAAGAAATTAATCGCCACTCAAGTGTTGTCGGATAGATTGGCGCCAGCCAACGGTATTATTCCCCCCAGATTCCCATCGTACAATACAGATATCCGAGGCTACAAATATGACCCGGAGCGGGCCAAGCAATTGCTGGCCGAGTCCAAGTACGGCGGCGATCTGGACAACCTGCCGCGCATCACGTTAAATATTTCCGGCAGCTTTGGCGCAAATGTTCCCCTGGACTTGGAGGTAATCCTGGCATCCTGGGAGGAGGAACTGGGAATACAGGTGGATATCCAACAGACCGAGTGGGCGACCTTCCTCCAGGACCTGCACGATAAGCGCTTCCAAATGTTCAAAATCGGCTGGGGCGCAGACTATCCCGACCCGGAGAACTTCCTGGACATCCTCTTTCACAGCCAGAGCGACAACAACCAGACCAATTACAGCAATCCGCAAGTAGACGCCCTTCTGGAGCAGGCCAGGACCGAGGCCAATCAGGAAAAGCGGTTCGAGATGTACAACCGAATTGAGCAGATGATTCTGGATGACGCTCCTTGGATTCTACTGTGGAACAGCGGAGAGGGTTATGCTCTGGTCAAACCGGAGGTCAAGCAATACTTCTTGACCCCGATGACTATTCCCAAGTACCGTTACGTTTATCTGAGCAAATGACTAGCTCCTACTTACCAGCACTGCTCCCCTTAACCATCGCCCGAGATAAATTTCATGGACAGGGAATTTACGCAGTGCCGCGCGCTGGTTGGAGTAAACCCTTCACCAAAGAACACGTGACCCAGATGGCCTCCGCAGTTGGCGCATTCGACCTCGACGCGCGAACCGTCCGGGTCCGCCAGGTTATTGACCGCTCCCGGTATTTCTTGGTCGAAGGCGGGCCAGCCGCACCGGGCGTCAAACTTGTCTTTTGACCGATAGAGCTGGGCGTCGCACCGGCGGCAGATATAGGTCCCGGTCTCGTAGAAGTCGTCGTACTCACCGGTGAAGGGCGCTTCGGTGCCCTTGTCTTCGATGATGTACCGCTCTTCCTGCGAAAGCGGGTTGAATTTAGAGTCTTCCAAATCCGTCTACCTCTATATCGCTGGTTCCGCCAGCTAGTTGGGCCGGTTCAGGCAACATGAACCCTGAGTTTGGGATGACGCTGGTCTACCATCTCGCGGGCCTACGGCGATACCTGCTGGCGATTAGGCACGCTTTACTGCCAGGTATGGGAGGGCTAGCCGGGGCGTTTCACTTCAATTGTTTCGTTGGCGGTGAGGGCGACCTTTCGATAGCGGATACCCAGCTTCAACATCCAATACGACAAAGTCGCGGTGTTGACCCCAAGCTCAATGGCAGCGTGGCTGAGACCGTGTAGGTTGACCATTTCCGGCACCAGGGTTTCCAGGGGTCTATGGAATTTTTCTTCGACGCCGCGCATCAGTTTGGTCTTGCGTGTCCGTTGGGATGTCATTGGCCTCCTACATTTTGAGCTCTAAGGCCGGTTTGAGCCCTCAGGAATTCGTTGGGGAGTGCGTGACCTCAATAATACATGCTTTGTGTCATTCGGTCCATTGCTGGGCGCAATGTCGTTCTGTCTGAATTTGCCTTCGACTTTCAGGAAGCGGCACAAAAGGGTTGGCTGCCGGTGGGATCAGCGCCCGTGGGATCAGGCAGGAAATAGTGTTCCGTTCCACCCCCGGCCAGCCAACTCAGGCGGCCAGGTTGCCCGTCATAGCGACCCATCGATGATCATGTCCAGCAATGCCGGCTTACCCGAGGCAACGGCTCGTTCGACGGCGGGAGCAAT
>JACZRM010000289.1 GCA_022576105.1 Chloroflexota bacterium
GTATCACCGAGTGTCTTGAGGTGAATCAGACCTCCGTCCATAAAGTACAAAGTATAATTTTTTTAGACCTCAATCATCGGCAGTCACTCTTTCCGGTAGTTGATGAAACCAATGCTGCCTGGTGGCCTTATAGGTCCACCAGATCAGTAATAATTGATACGGTGCCCGCACCAGCAAATAAAATGGGCCAATGCCGTGCCCGCCAAAGTCCACGTAGTTGAAAGCTGCGTAAAAGTTGATTGGGAGAAAGCCAATCAACATCAGGATCAAGGCGATGCCGGTGAGTCGCAGCAAGGCGGGTATCCATAATCCGACAGCTCCAAGAAATTCGAAGACTCCGGTAATGTAAATAGTTTCTATAGGGTATGGGAGGACAGGTGGCACCATTTGGGCCATGCCAAGGGTCTGAGTGTAATGTCCCACACCGGTGAAAAGGAACAACAAGGAAAGCCCGATCTTCCCGCGGGTTGCGCTCGCGATTTCGAACCCCGGAATAAACCGATCAGCAATTGTAAGCACGAAGAAAGGAACCGTGAGAATCAGTACAAGCGCCAGTAATATCATTACGTCCAAATCCCATCAATGTGCTAACCTTATATTTCCCAGATCAAGTAGATTCCCCCAACCATGTGACCCTGTGGGCTGACGTGAACCATAATACTGCGACCTGAGGGCGTCAACTGCATCCGATTCACCTGACTGACCCACTCTCAAAGGTAACTACCCCCTTGACGAGTGTGAAGGCCTAGAAATGCCTGCCCCTGCTCAAGCGTCTCCCCCGGGGCGACCTATTTACCCCGGACGACCCCACAACTGTCCTAAAGCCACAACTAGCCAGCTTACCCAAAACCCCGTTGGATTCTATCCCTAGCGATCACGTTTTGTTTACATTGGCTCACGGCGAATTCGTGCTAAAAAGGCCTTGCTTAAGCCCAGTTAGCCGTTTATTATGGTGGCCGAACCTTTACGGCCACAGGAGGACCAGCCAACAATGGATTTGGGACTGAAAGACCGGGTCGCGATAGTTAGTGGCTCCAGCCGGGGAATTGGACGGGCCATCGCCATTGCCTTCGCCAGAGAGGGCGCCAGCGTGACCATCTGCGCTCGAAACGAAGCCGCTCTGCGACGCACCGAGATCGAGCTGGCCCGTATCGGCTCCCAACACCATGTCCTGGCAATACCTGCCGACCTGTCGGTGCCCAGAGACATTCGTAGAGTCGTGCGGGACACTTTCAATAGATTCGACCAGGTTAGTATCCTGGTGACGCATGTCTCCGGATCGGAAATCGGCCCGGTGGTGGAATTTGAGGACGAGGCTATCACCGCAGCGCTGGAGAGCAATTTTTTCAGCGCTATCCGGCTGAGCCGGGAGGTTATCCCTCACATGAAGCAACAACACTGGGGGCGAATCATCAATCTGCTGTCGGCGCCGGCCCAGCAATACATCGAAGGAATGGCCCTCTCATCCGCCAGCCAGATGGCGGTCATGGGGTATTTCAAGTCCGTGGCCAACGAGCTGGCCCCTTTCAACATCACGGTGAACAACGTTGTGTCCGGGCCGGTGGATACCGAGTTGTTCATGTCCAGAATTGCCGACCAGGCCCAAATCCACGGCCAGTCTTCAGAAGAAGTGCTGAAGCAGACCGTGGCCAGTATTCCCATTGGACGGCTGGGCCATCCCGAAGAGGTGGGGGACCTGGTGGCCTTCTTGGCGTCGGAGCGCGCCGGATTCGTTACCGGCACCAGCGTGGTTGCCGACGGCGGACGATTCCAGGCAATCAGGTAGGCAGTCCTCCATCTTTGTCTCCCCGTTGGTCAGATCAAAGACCACGCGTTAACACGCGGTCAGGCATTTTCCGGTAGAAAAGGCCAGTCGGATAATCTGGCCATGCTCTGGAGGGACCCGCCCATGACGCAGCACCAAGTAGTTGGAGACGCCCAGCAGTTCCTCCAGCAAGAAGACCTCCCGGGCTGGTTGATCTACGACTACCGCCAGTCCAACCCCATCTTCCGCCAGGTGGTCACTGCGTCGGGGCATGTAACCCGACCCTGCTTCCTCTTTGTTCCGGCAATGGGGAACGCCACACTTCTGACCCACCACGTCGACGCGGGCAAATTCGCCGGCTCAGGGATAGACTTGCTGGTGTACCGCAACCGCCAGTCGATGGTTGAGAATCTGCGGCAGGCGCTGAACGGCGTCGGCCAAGTAGCCATGGAGTATTCCCCGAACAACGAGCTGCCCCGGGTCTCCCGAGTGGACGCAGGTACGGTGGAGCTGGTGCGCAGCCTGGGAATAGAGGTTGTCTCCTCCGCCGACTTGATGCAGTACGCTACCCAACGGTGGACCGCCGAGCAGCTAGCGGGACATCAGCGAGCCGCCGCCAAGCTGGGACAGATTGTCAATGAAGCGTTTCAGCTTATTGGGACCAGGTTGAACGACCGCTCATGGTTCGACAAGCTCACCACGAACGGATTCGGATCCGTTGGTCCTGAGCCGCTTCGGCAAGCTCAGGACAGGCCGGTCGAAGGACAAGGTCCCACCGAGTATGAAATAGCCGAGTTCATCCGCCTACGTTTTACTGAGGAAGGTCTGGAAGCCGACGACGGCCCGATAGTGTCAGTGAACGCCCACTGCTCCGACCCCCACTACGAGCCGGGGTCCGAAGGAAGCAGCGTGATTCAGCCCGGCGACTGGGTTTTGATTGATCTTTGGGCGCGGGAAGCCGATCCCCCATTTCCCCCCTT
>JACZRM010000290.1 GCA_022576105.1 Chloroflexota bacterium
ACGATGATGAAACTCCCGAGCAGTCCATCGGTCAAGCGCTGACCGAACACGGGCTGACCCTGGCCACCATGGAGTCGTGTACCGGCGGTTTTCTGGCCAACAGCATTACCGATGTCCCCAACTCTTCGGCCTATTTCAAGGGTGGAGTCGTGGCCTACACTGCTCAACTAAAGATAGCCCACGGTGTGCCGGAGGAGACCATCAACCAGCACGGGTGCATCAGTGCCGAAACCGCGGCAGCCATGGCCAAGGCCATCCGCGAGAAATTTGGCGCTGACTTTGGCATCGGCATCACCGGAGTGGCCGGCCCAGCTGAAATGGAGGGTAAGCCGGTGGGACAGGTGTACATCGCCATCGCCGGAGCTGAGGAAGCAAAGGGATTGGAGATGCGGGTGCCGCCCCGGCGCATCGTTATAAAAAGGCGGGCATCCAACACCGCCCTGACCGAACTGCGCAAGATGATTACAGCGGGAGTGGGCGCGCGTGGGTAGCATAAGCCCACATTGAGAAACATGAGACAAACCTATGTTGAAGCTATCTTAGCTTCACCTTTGGTAAAAAGCTTGAACGGCAACAGTTTGTAGTGTGTTGGGTTGTCATTCTGAGCCGGAACGTAGTGCAGGCGAAGAATCTGAGATTCTTCGGTCGCTTCGCTCCCTCAGAATGACAAGTTTCTGTAAATGTGTCGCGCAATGATGCGCGAATAGGTAAGTGGCGAAAAGTAGGGGCGGGTTTGAAACCTGCCCCTACTCATTCAACAACCTGTAATGGATACTCTCACGCCGTCAGATTGCGGTAGATCATGGGCAGGCGTTCGGGCAGGGACCAAATATCTTCCAGCACCTCGTAGCCCATATCTCCGCACATAGACTTTAGATAATCATGCCCAGACTTGTCCACCGTCAAGCAGAAGGGAATAATGTTCTTGCGCTTGGCTTCAATTAACGCCATGTGGGTATCGTGGACCGCGTACTCTTTCTCCACTCCCTCACGACTGTAGCCCCGGTCCTGGGGCCGTCCGTCGCTGATCAGGAACATGATCTTGGTATTAGCGTCCAGACCCTCCAGTTTGCTTGTAGCGTGCCGTATCGCCGAACCCATGCGGGTGGCATGCAACGGAGTTATCTTGTCGATACGGCGTTTGATGCGCTCGCTGAAGGCCTCGTTAATGTCCTTGATGACATAGAATTCCACGTTCTCCCGGCCGTAACCGGAGAACCCGTAAATGCCATAGGTGTCGCCAATAGATTCCAGAGCCTGAATCAGCAGCGCAGTGCTTTCCTTTTCCAGGTCGATGATGCGCTTGTAATGCCGGCGCACCAGACCTTCGCGGCGGCGGCGCAGCCAGACCATGTATTCCACTGGATCATCCGGTGCATCCCGATCGTCCACCATGTGGCGGCCTTCATCGATGGCCTCAGCGGTGGAGGCGCTCATGTCCAGCAGGAACACCACCGCCACATCCCTGATTACCTTGTTCCGACGCCAATAGATCTTTTCGTCGGGAGGCACACCCATTTTCAGGTCGGTCCAAGCCTCCAGGGCCGCGTTCAGATCAAGATCCTCGCCATCGATCAACCGGTAGGTCTTTTTGAAATTCTCCGGCATGATCAGTTCAAACTGACGCTTCACGTGATTTAGCAGCGACTGGTAATTCTTCAGGGCCTCATTGTAAAAACCCGAGTCCCCTTCCTCTAGGACTTTCTCTTTGACGATGCACCAGCGGGGTTTGTAATCCCCAGCGCGGAAGTCCCATTCATCGTAGACGAATGTCTTTGGTTCCCGGGCTTCCAGTTCTCCGCCCTTGTCGTCGTCGTTGAGCAGCGGCCCGTAGCCCTGCCCCGACTGGGCGTCGGGAGGCGGCATACCAGCCTCTTTCATGATGTTTTGCGCAAAAGTGGTGGTGCTGCCGTTGATGTCACCCTGTTCCGGGTCCAGTTCCAACTCGGGGCTATCCTGGAGCAACTGTTCCAACTGCTCTTGGGAAAGGGGCTCGCCTTCGCCATCCTGACCTTTTTCACTTTGCAGCTTGGTCAGCAGCTGGACCATTTCCGGCTTGAAGTCACCCCGGTAGTCCACCGGTTCCGGGCTCTGATATGGATTGCCATCCCCGCTCTCCCCGCCTCCTTCTTCCTGGCCGGCCTTGAGCTTGTCCAGCAACGACTCGTACTCTTCTTCGGAAAAATCGCCTGGGTCATCCAGGTCTTGCGGCTCCCACTGTTCCTCCGGGTTCTGCTCATTTATCAGCCGGGAGATAATTTCATAGGCCCGCAGCGTGGCCTCGCTGGAATCTTCCACCTCAGCCGCAGCGATACGCAGGGTGTGCAAGATGCGAGCCAGCATGGCTGCTTCTTCCTGATACTCGGTGGGCACCGGCAGGTCGGTGAACTGCTCCAGGCTCATGTGGACCAGCAGTTCGACCATTGCTTCCCGCAACGGCAACTCTTCTATGCTGGCGCGTCCCGACCGGGCTTCGTTCTGAACCCGTTCCGCCGACCGACGGATTCCTGGGTACTCTACCTTGATTCGGAAGTCCAGCCGGCAGTCTTCCAGCACTGTAAACAGGTCAAAGGCCAGTTTGCGGTCGTCGAAGAGGCTGAGGAACCGACCAATGTCGGTAAAGGCATGGGCCTGGGTCTCCAATTCCGGGGAGTCACTCAACTCCTGGATCAACGCGGCTTGCTGCTCAGCCCGCTGCCTTTCCAGTTCGGGCCGACGCTGCTCTTCAAACTGCCCGGCGTC
>JACZRM010000038.1 GCA_022576105.1 Chloroflexota bacterium
GGACGGGCATGAACTGAGCTTTGCCAAACCTTTGGCGGAGTGACGGCCTAAGAGTAGTATTCTTCGTTTGCCACAGACATTTACAGATAGGGACTGAGCACGATCCCTTCTCCCTCGATGGGGGCTTTGCTCCAAAAGCCGACGAATAACATCACCCACTCATGGTTCGACGGGCTCACCACGAGCGGGTTTGTCCGTTCGCCCTGAGCTTGTCGAAGGGTGCCCTAAAAACTACAAAAGTGAGACCTACACCCGACTTTTGGAACAAGGCTATCTCCCCCTTACCAAGGGGGAGAATCCAGCTTCTCAAAATTCTCGTTAGAAATCTATGGTCAGAGAATCGCCGGCCCGCCAGCGAAACTCCAGAAACTTGGTTTTTTTGGGGGCTTCAAACACCAGCCAGCCCTCCAGACCAAAACCCTTAGGCAGAGTGAAGGCTTCGGTCGTGCCGTCCTCCTGAGTAACGTTCCACAAGAAAACAATCGAGCGTTCCGCGCCGGGATTTTCCGGCGCCGATACTTCTTCCACCAGCTCATTGACGTTCAACGGCCGGAGCTTTATTCGCTCCAGGGTGTCCTTCTCCAAACCTCTGAGCTCCGCCGCCTGAGCATCAATACTCACGATTGCACTGGTGGCAGTATGATTTTCCACCTTCAGCCGCACCAAGACCAGTTCCAGGTCCTCAGCAGACGGGCGTACCCGATAATGACGTTTCACCTGCTCCGCGTCGACTGTGGAGTACAGCAATTCGGGAGTCCTTTCCAACGTAACCACGCTCAAGTCCAGTACCCGGCCCCGGAAGTATTGGCCAAAGACCGGAGAGGCTTCAGTGCAAGCTCCCAACGCCAGCACAATCAACAGTAAAAATGGATAGAATCCCAGCAGGAATTTTTTGTCGGTCAAACGAGTGGTCTCCAGGTCAGTTCGTTTACTAATCAGCGGTGGAAAGAGTGGGCATCTCTCGCAACTGCTGCATCAGTTCCACCAGCACTTTCAGCAGATACTCAATCTCGGCCTCAGTGTTCTCTTTACCAAGAGTGATGCGCAAACTACCCCGGGCCAGTTCAGCAGTCTGCCCCAAGGCCAGCAGAACATGGGATGGTTCCAGTGAACCGGAGCTGCAGGCGCTGCCGCTGGAAGCCGCGATACCGGCCACATCCAGCCCCAACAGGATTGCCTCGCCCTCCACGCCTTCGAAGGAAAAATTGATGTTGTTAGGCAACCGGTCGGTAGGATGCCCATTGAGGCCGCAGCCTGGGATTTCGGCCAGTACCCGTTGAATGATCTGGTCGCGGAGCGCCGCACACTGCGCGCTGTTCGCTTCACGATTCGCGTCTGCTAACCCCAGCGCTACTGATAGTCCAACGATGGCGGCAATATTCTCGGTGCCGGAGCGGCGCTCCCGCTCCTGACCTCCGCCCAGAATCAACGGAAGGAAGGGCGTTCCCCGGCGCACGAACAGCACTCCGGCGCCTTTGGGGCCGTAAAATTTGTGCGCCGACAGACTCATCATATCCACACCCAAGCGGCGCACGTTCAGATCAAGGAATCCGGCGGCCTGCACCGCATCGGTATGCATCACAATGGTGCGATCTAACTCATCGGCCCGCTGCCTGACCGCCGCCGCAATGTCCACAATGGGATTTATGGTGCCAATTTCATTATTTGCGTACATGACCGTAACCAGGGTGGTACGGTCATTGATCGCGTTGCGGACCGACTCGGCGCTGACCATGCCGTAAGCGTCAACCGGCAGATAGGTTACGTCGAATCCAATGTTTTCCAGGTACTGGCAAGAATGCAGCACCGCATGATGCTCTACGCTGGAGGTAATGATATGGTTTCCAGTTTCCTGCAATGCAATCACCGCTCCGTGAACCGCTGCATTGTCGGCCTCGGTTCCTCCGCTGGTAAAAACCACCTCATTGGTACGGCAATGCAACACCTTGGACACTTTTTCCCGGGCCAGGTCCAGGGCGTGGCGGGCTTCTTGTCCCACGGTATGAATGCTGGATGGATTGCCGAAAAGCTGGCTGAAGTAGGGCAGCATCGCTTGTAGTACCTGTGGGTCGGTGGCGGTGGTGCCGGCATGGTCCAGATAAATTACGCTTGGTGACGCCATTGAAGACCTCTCATTGTTGCTGGCTTCCATTTTAGCACAGTCAACCGGGAACGGCCTTCAGGTCTTTAGCTTGGGAGGCTTCGGTGACTTCACAAATCGCTGGGCCTGAGCTCGGCTAAGCAGGCCAAGTAATGCGCCGTTACTGGCCACGACAACTCGGTCCTGACCTTCCGAGTCCATACGCTCCGCCAGGTCGAAGATTGCCTCGGAGGGCTCGGTCAGCGGCAGGTCGGTCAGGGGACGCATAACCTGGGCCAAATTTGTATACGACCAGGCCCCTCGAACCGCTTGAGCCAACTGGCGTCGAGTGACGATTCCCTTCATTCGGCCATCAATCAAAACACCGACGAAATCTTCTCCGCCACTCAACCCCTGGGCCACCAGAGGCGAAGTCAACGATGTCTCGC
The DNA here is from genome assembly GCA_022576105.1 of Chloroflexota bacterium. The sequence goes on from JACZRM010000038.1 coordinate 2,530, forward strand.
CGGGCAATGTACGCCAATCCGTGGTCATGGCATCGGACACCCGGTAATGTCTCAAGGATTCTCGCTTCCGCTCCTGGCGATAGCTGACGGTCGCCGCCGACACCAAGAATCCACCAATCAACGACATCCAAATTAGCTGGAAGAGGCCGGATGCCGCCAAGCCGATTCCAACAACCACCATCAGACCCCCGATAACTTGCCCGCCCCGGGCCGCAATCTGAGTAGCCTTCCAGTAACTGCCGGTTATTGCCCACACCACCGAGCGCAGAACACGGCCGCCATCCAAGGGAAATCCGGGCAACAGGTTGAAGATGCCCAAACTGAAGTTAATGACGAAAAGGGTAAACAACATGGCCGATAACGGGGAGTTCAGGCCCTGGGTAAGGTCCCACAGGCTGAGCAGGACCAGTCCCAATAGGATGCTGGTCAGCGGACCCACAATGGCCACTATAAATTCGGTTAACGGACGGCGGGCTTCATGGGCCAGTAGGGACACGCCACCAAAGACGAAGAGAGTAATCCCGATTACCGGAATGCCTCTGCGCACCGCCACCAGGCTATGGGACAGCTCATGGGCCAGCACCGACAAGAAAAAAAACACGGTGGTCAGCGAAGCAAAGACCCAACGCTGCGCCAGCGGCAAGTCTGGAAATCGATCGGCGAATTGCTGGGACATGAGGTAGATGAACAGTAGGAATACGAAGATCCAACTGTAGTTGATACCGATTGGGATGCCCAGTATCTTCCCTAGGCGGATGGAAGTCCCCATACGAATGCTTACTTGCTATCCCTTAATTGAGCAGGCCCCGACAAACTTGGGGACTGTCTCAGCCTACACTACGCGTTTGCCCCCCAGATAGACTCATATCTGTGGGGGTAGCCAATTTTCTAATGCATCCTACCGGCAGCATACCCGATTAGTTTGTATACTAGCTTGGCGGCAGTATAGGAACAAGCCGCCGGACCCTCATTGGGCGCCAGTTCGCTAACGTCAAATCCGACTATTTTGCGGGACTCCCCCACTTTCTGCAGCAAATTGGTCACTTGCTGCCAACTCATGCCTCCCGGCTCGGGCGTCCCCACCGCCGGCATCAGCGCCGGGTCCAGCACGTCCAGATCGACGCTGACGTACACTGAAGGGCCCAGCTGGTCGATCACCTCTTGAACATAAGAGCCATCGTTGGGAGCAGGGGGAGGCCAGTAAAACGCCGGGATCGCCTCCTGCCTCAGATATTCCCTCTCCTCCGGACACATGCTGCGCAGCCCCACCAAAACCAACGGGCCCGACTCGTGAATTCGGCGCGCCCCGGAAGCGTGCCCCCAGCGAGTGCCCAGGTATTCATCGCGCAGGTCGGCGTGGGCGTCCAAATAGAGCACCGACAAGTTTGGGCAGGCCTGTTGGTGAGCTTGCACCGAGCCAATGGTGACCGAATGGTCCCCGCCCAACACCCCGGTAATCTTTCCCTGGCCCAAGTAAAGGGCCACTGCATCTTTGACCCGGCCAACCATAAGTTCGGGGCTACCAACGTGGGGTTCCAGCGCCGGGGTGGTGTGAATACCCAGCGAGGAAACATCCAGGTCAAGTTCCCAGTCGTAGTCTTCTAAGCCGTAGGATGACTCGATAATCGCTCTGGGCCCGTAGCGGGCGCCGCTGCGCAAGGAGGTGGTACTGTCGTAGGGGACCGGAATCAGCACGGCTTTGGCATTGTCCAACCTGCTTTGGTCATCATTTAGAGCCAAGAAGTTGGACGGAATCCAGGGCAATTCATTTCCTCTAGGTTCAGCCAACAGATTCAGCCGCGCCGCAGGCTAGGCCCTCCCGCTTCTAAAAATGAGCGCTGGGTTTCCGTCTCAATCACACCCTGTCCAGCGTCCAGCCATTCAAGGCCTCGGTCCAGCAGCCAGGATTTGGCCTGGGTAATGCCAAATAGTCGCTTGGCATCTGCCAGGGCCAATTCATCATCGAAGGACTTGCAGGAAAATATATCGATGTTTACGTATCTTCGGTGGGGGAAGGTGTGGATACTGATATGACTTTCGGCTATTATGACGAACCCGGATACCCCAGCATCTTCTGCCACCGGGCCATTGTATTCCAAGACGTTAGGCTCGGTAATTCGAGTCATCCCCAGAGAGTCGGGGTAGTCGATCAGGAAGCTTCTGATCAGCTTCTGGTCCCACATCTTGGCCACATCCCCATCGTATCCATCGATAATCAGGTGCATTCTATCTCCAGGGTAAATTCCAGGGTAATTTGCGGTGTAAGTTTCCGGTTATTTTTCCGGTTATTTTCCGGGGTGATTCCCGCCGGGCGTCGCTGCCAGGCAACCAGGGCGCGCCTTGGCAAAACCCGCCGTATAGAATATCATCACTTATAGCTTAAAACAATCGTGGGTTGAGTCGGCCAGACCCATTGAAAAGGGAACAATGGCATATCTATGACAACCACCACCAGCGACAACCTTATGATTCAGGCCACCGGCCTGACTCACTATTATGGCCCTCAACCGGCCATTGAAGACGTAAACTTTGGGGTAAAAAAGGGAGAGATCCTCGGCTTCTTGGGTCCCAACGGCGCCGGCAAGACCACCACCATGCGTATCCTGACCGGGTTCATGCCCCCCACCGAGGGCAAAGTAACGGTGGGCGGTTTTGACGTGGTGGAACAGTCGCTGGAAGTTCGGCGGCGGGTGGGTTATCTGCCAGAGACGGTGCCGCTCTACACCGAGATGTCGGTGAACAGTTATTTGAAATATATGGGCTCGCTACGGGGAATGGAGCCAAAGCGCATCAAGCGGCGTATTACAGAAGTGATTGACGTTTGCCGTCTGGGCGACTACCACAAGACCATCATTGGCAAATTGTCAAAGGGATTTCGCCAACGGGTGGGCATCGCCCAGGCGATACTACATGAGCCGGAGGTTCTGGTCCTAGACGAACCCACCATTGGCATTGACCCCATCCAGGTGGTGGAAACCCGGAAGTTGATCCAGGACCTGGGCAAACAGCAAACGGTAGTGCTGAGCAGCCACATCCTGCCCGAAGTCAGCATGATCTGCGAGCGGGTGTTGATCATCCACCAGGGCAGAATCGTCGCCGAGGACACACCGGATAATTTGGCCGGACGATTACAAGGCGTTGACCGGCTGGAAGTAGAAGTAGGCGGGCCTTCCGCCGAAGTACTGCCGGTGCTTAAGAAAGTCAGCGGAGTAATCCAGGTTACCCATAGCCGCCAGCAGAACCGGGACCTATACACCATTCAGGCGAAGCAGGGACAGGACTTGCGGGACGAGATTTCCCGCGCTGTAGTCAGCAATGATTGGAGCCTGCTCAACCTGCAGCAAGTAGGTATGACTTTGGAAGACATTTTCTTGAGACTGACCACTGAAGAGGAGTTGGGCTAATGCGTATAATCCAGGCAGTAGCCTGGAAGGAGATTCAAGTTTACTTCGGGAACCCAATGGCATACATCGTAGGACTTATCTTTCTTGCGGTTACCGGCTTTTTCTTTGTGCTGGACTTGGGCAACCCTTTCCCAGAGGCTTCGCTGGGCAACTTCTACCTGGGCGCTACTATTGTCTTGATCCTGCTGGCTCCAGCGCTGACCATGCGGTTATTGGCCGAGGAACAAAAGCTAGGCACCATTGAGTTGCTGCTAACAGCCCCGGTTCGAGACTGGGAAATCATCCTGGGTAAATACCTGGCCAGCCTGGTCTTCTTGCTGTCGATGATTGCCCTGACCCTCTACTATCCCTTGTTGTTGTTCCTTTTTGCCGACCCGGACCCAGGCCCGATCTATTCCGGGTACCTTGGCCTGGTACTTTACAGTGCAGCGGCTTTGTCTATCGGTATCCTAACGTCCACCCTGACCAGCAATCAGATCGTGGCCTTCGTAGTTGCCGCGGGAATATTGTTGATGATGTTTTTCGCCGGCGCCGGTGCGGACGTGGTTGGCGGCTTCTGGTCTACCCTGGTCAGAGAGATCGGAATGAGAAGCCATTTCACCGACTTCGTTCGCGGAGTTATCGACACCAAGCACGTCATCTACTTTTTGAGTGTCACCACCTTCTTCCTATTCCTGTCGATCCGGGCCTTAGAATCCCGCAGGTGGAGGTAACGTGGCCGAGCGACCGACCGATCCATCTTCCGACTGGCGGAGGCAGCGACGCGGACGCGGCTCCCGCCCCAGCCGGCCAGCAATCTCCGGTGAAGAGCCAGGTACTGAAAGCGAATTAGTCACTTCACGGACCCTGTTCAGCTTCCTGGAACCATTCCTAAATGTCATCGGCTCGTTTGCCACGCCGGTGGTTATTGCCGGCGTTTTTGCGCTGGTAGTGGGCATTTCCCTGGCGTGGTTCGTTACTTCACTGCGTCCCTACGGACTCTTCATCATCGGCTTCGGCGTGGTTATGCTGGGCGTAATTACGCTGATCTACCTGAGCACCGTATTCGCCGCTTTCATCAGCCGGACTGGACGCTATGGCGTCAACTCGTTGATCATGCTGGCGGCATTCGTGGGCATTATCATAATTATCAACATCATCTCCTTCAGCAACAACAGCCGTCTGGACACAACCGCTACCCAACAGTTCAGCCTGGCAACCGGCAGCAAGAATTTGCTAAAGGACCTGGACCAACCGGTCAGGGCAATAGCCTTCTATCGTGAGAATTTCCCGGCCCAGGACCAGCAGCAGATTATTCGGCGGGCCAAGGTTGAGGATACGCTGTCTGAGTTCAGCGAACGGTCGCGTCAGTTCACCTATGAATTCAGAGACCCGGACATTGAACCGGAGATAGCCCGCAAATATGGAATAACCTTCATCGAGTCCATAGTAATTGAAGGCACGGAATCGGGTAATTTTGATGTAGTGCAGCCCACCGACGCCGGTTACAGTCAATTGGAGCAAGACCTTTACACCAGCATCCTGGTGGCAACCGGTAAAGAACAGCGCAAAGTTTACTTTTTGGCCGGACACGGCGAACGCTCGGTCGACGGCGGTGGCGGAGATGGATACGACGCCATCCGTGACGGACTGGAACGGGATAACTACCGGGTTGAAATCCTGGGCTGGAACCCAACCGACGAAGATGTAACCGTGCCCGATGATACCGCATTGTTGGTAATTGCCGGGCCAACCGGCGAATTGCCGGAGGCCCATGAGCGGGCTTTGACCGACTACCTTTCAGGCGTTAACGCCGATGGCAGTGACCGCCGAGAAGGGGCACGAATGATCTTCTTGGCCGAGCCGGACACTCCATTGTCATTTAGGAATTTCCTGCTGTTCTGGGGAGTCCTGGTACAAGAGGGCTATATCCTGGATCTGGATCGATCGGTGCCGGGGACCCCGCACACCCTTCGAGTCGGCATCTACAACCCGGAGGCTCCCCGAGAAATAGTAGCGCCTCGTGGTGTTCCGCTGGGGGTTTCATTCATGCCTGGAGCGGCATCGCTGCAGGTCATCCCCGATCCCGGGAGCGCCCGGATACCCCTTCCTCTGGCGGTATCCTCAACCAACAGTTATCTCATCGACGATATTGAACGGACCGAACCGATAACCGATGCCGGAGAAGATTCGGACCCGACCGGGATCTTTTTCCCGGGAATATATGTTCAAGCAGTGGGGCCGTTGGGCACGCCGCTGCCATTGTCTAAGCCCCCGGACAACCGCATTTCCGGCCTGGTGGTCTTTGGCGACTCTGATTTCATCACCAACAGCTTCATCGATCGCGGGAGCGGAGCGGCCCTTTTCTTGAACTCGGCCAACTATTTGCTGGGTGACTTCTCCCTGGTGTCTATTCGTGATCGCCGGTCTGTGTTCCGCGAGTTCAACCTGGACCAGAACCAGTTCGACTTCGTCCGGTATTCATCCTGGTTCATGTTGCCGGTACTGATGGGGCTGATTGCCGGGTTGGTCTGGTGGCTGAGGCGGTAGGGCATGAATATACGCCTAACTATCATGCTGGTCTTCGTGCTGGCGCTTTTTGGGGGAACCTTCCTGTGGTTCCAGTTCAACCCCAACCAAGAACGAATCCCCAACCAGCCCTGGCTGTACAAGATAGACGACTCTTCCATAGTCCACATTGAAGTCAGCAACGGCGGTCTAACCGTCAACTACGATAAGAAACCAGGCGGCACCACCTGGTATATTCAGGACGAGGGAGAAGAGACCGAGGTTTTGATAGAAAAGTGGAGCGGCACGCCCCTGCTGTTGAGCGGTCCCCAGGTAAACCGGGTGCTGGCCAAGAGCTTTGATAACCCGGCAGCCTACGGATTAGACCCTCCAGCATCCGTGATAAAAGTGACAGAACGCACCGGTATCGTGTACGAGTTTCACATGGGAGACCCAACTCCCGACGGTGAGAACCAGTACGCCCGTCTGGTCGGTGATCCTCAACTGTTCTCGGTGCCCCAAATTTGGGCCCAGGTAATCAATAGGCTGGCCTTGGAACCGCCCTACGTCCGCCTTTATTATGTTGCCCTGAGCAACTCGATCGATGCAATTGGAGTGGAGCATAACGACCTGTACGTGGAATACCACAGGCAATTGGGCGGCCAGGAGTGGACTATCACGGGCGATAGTGAATCTTCGGTTGCATCAGACCTTTGGCAGGAAATACTCCCATCCCTCACCGTACCTCCCATCGCCCAGATACTTTCGGACACAATTGACAGCCCCGCCGATTACGGGCTGGAGGAGCCTCAAACCAGAGTTGAAATTGCCACCAGGGAGGAGAGACCCTATATTTTTCACCTGGGAAATACCACCACCGATGGGGAAAATAGGTACGCCCAGCGCCGGGGAAGACAGGAATTGTTCACTGTGCCGGAAACCTGGGCCAAAATGGTAGAAGGGCTGGCCCTGGAGCCGCCCTACCCTCCCCAGGAAGGCCAGAAAACCGACTCGGGCTGATCGGCCCTTCCGAAAAAACGTCCACGCACGACCGCTCACGGTGAGCGGTCTTACTTTGGGGTAGGGCAATGGCGTCTGCGAGGAGGCGACGGATTTCTGCCGTAAATATCAGCGATTCCCGTTTTCGTCCTTCGAGAACCTCTGGACGAACGGGAATCGCCCGGTACTTTTGGGTTTCGACCAGTGCCCGGTCCAAGATTATCTGCTAGACTCTAGCCAACTGTCGCCCCAAATTTTCATAGTCTCCCCTAGTCCACTGCTATTTCCCGCATCGTTGAGGAGGGTTGCTTGAAGGCAGAGATTTTTTCCATCGGCACCGAGCTGCTGATGGGTGAGCTTACCGATACCAATGGCTCCTGGATCGCCTCCAAGCTGCCCGCTCTGGGGGTGCAGATGCAATGGCTATCGATTATCGGTGATAACCTGGATATGCTGGTGGAGGCGTTTCAACGAGGCCTCCAGCGCTCCGACATCATCTTCACCACCGGTGGGCTGGGACCGACGCAAGACGACCTGACCAGGGAGGCCGTCGCCCGGGCTCTGGGTGAGACGCCCACCGTGCAGCAGGAAGTGGTAGACCAGTTGGAAAGGTATTTTCAGGGTCGCGGCATGACCATGCCACCGGCCAATATCAAACAGGCCCACCTGATTCCCTCCGCCAGATTTTTGCCCAACCCCCACGGCACCGCCCCGGGATGGTGGGCCCAGCAGAAAGGCAAGAGCATTGTTTGCATGCCTGGCCCGCCGGGGGAGATGCATCCCATGTGGGAAGACCAGGTCGCGCCCAAATTGCGGGAATTGGTTGACGACGAAGTAACCGTGACCCGAAACATCAAGACCTTGGGCCTGTCTGAAGCAGCAGTTGACCAGGTTATCTCCGAATTTTTCGGCAAGGAGAACCCCTACTTGGGAATCTACTCCAAGCCCGATGGCATCCATCTGCGGGTGATCGCGCGGGCCAAAGATGAAGCCTCGGCCCGTACATTGATTCAACCGGTGGAAGATGCCATTGTCCACCGTCTGGGCGCTTATATTTGGGGCTACGACGATGAAACTCCCGAGCAGTCGATCGGTCAAGCGCTGACCGAACACGGGCTGACCCTGGCCACCATGGAGTCGTGTACCGGCGGTTTTCTGGCCAACAGCATTACCGATGTCCCCAGCTCTTCGGTCTATTTCAAGGGTGGAGTCGTGGCCTACACTGGTCAACTAAAGATAGCCAACGGAGTGCCGGAGGAGACCATCAACCAACACGGGTGCATCAGTGCCGAAACCGCGGCAGCCATG
>JACZRM010000291.1 GCA_022576105.1 Chloroflexota bacterium
AGCGCCCAGGTCAAGGTGGAGGGATACCACTTCGACCAGCGCAAGCACCTGCTGGACTACGACGACGTGCTGAACACCCAGCGGGGGATCATTTACTCCGACCGGCACCGGATCCTCTTCGGGGATAACCTGCGCGACCGAATTGAAGACATGCTAAGGCGCGAGTTTGAAGACTTGATGCGCAAGCACCTGCCCGGCCAGCACAATGATGATTGGAATGCCACCAACTTCATATCCGAGTTGGCCCTGATCTGCCCCCTGCCGCCAGAGCTAAACGACGAAGATAAGGTCTATCAGTACAACAAGGATGAGATTCAGCGGATACTTTCAGAATATGTGGAGACGATCTACGCGGCCCGTGAATCGGAGATAGGGTCCGAGGAAATGCGGACCCTGGAGCGGCTATTGTTGCTGCGGGCCATCGATACCCACTGGGTGACTCACCTGACGACCATGGAAAACCTGCGCACCGGCATCGGTCTCCACGCCATTGGTCAGCGTGACCCGCTGGTGATGTACCGCTCGGAGGGACACAAGACCTTCCAGGAGTTGCTGGCCCGGATGCAAGACGACGTGGTGCATACACTGTTCCACGTGACGCTAACCCGCCAGCCGGTTGGCGGCCAGCGCCAGCGGAACGCCCAGCCGGCCAAGGCCAGCCCCATGCAAGCCGTAATTGACCAGGGACGCAACGCCGGGGCGACCGGTGGCGCCAAGGTGGGGCGCAATGCTCCTTGCCCCTGCAACAGCGGCAAAAAGTACAAGCGCTGCTGCGGGGTTAATGTGTAAACGTCGATTCCTAGGATATCAATCATGCAGTGGTTTAAGACCGAAAATATAGTAAATGGGCTTCAGAAGTTGGATTGGTCTGTTGTGACCGAAACCCCAGAGGTACTCGTCCTTTCCAAACCAAAAAGCCATCGACCATCAATAGTTCTCGCCAATACCACTGAAAGCCCTGATGCCTATCTACGCCATGTGCTGTCAGGGATTTCCGAATTTGATGTGGATGCTTTTGTCGAGGGCCTGACGTCTGTAACAGTTGAAGAAACGAGCGATGCACAAAACGAAAAGGCTCACGCAGTCAAAGCAAGGTCAACGCTGTGGAATTCACCGGTGGTTAAGACCATTTTGAGTCTACCGGAGGGGGATGCAGTAGAATGTGCAGAGTTGACCCCAGATGAAATAAACGCTTTGTCTGAGGACGCCAAGGGTGTGTGGTCTGACCACCCTGATATCAGGGATTCGGTCGAATGGGTTAGAGAACTGCGTGCAGGGCTTTCAACCGTAGTACCAAGTGACTGAATTTGCTCTTTGATACCAGTGTTTTCATCGATTACTTTCAAGGCAAGGATCGAGGAGCGATTTATTTTGTGCAACTTGTTATAGAAAAATTGGAGTCTGGATATTGTTCGGTGATAACGGAGGCAGAACTTTGGGCCGGGATACGAAACAGGCGAGAGGAGATAAGAATCGCGGCGCTCCTGTCTAACTTCCAGGTTATCCCGCTGACCACCAGCGTTGCCAGGTTCACCGGAAGATTAATGCGGGGGGAAAGTTCGGGGAGAATAAAAGCCCATTTCGCGGACGCGATGATTGCTGCGTCTGCCATCGAAGTGAACCAGACCGTCTTGACCGCTGACGGAAGATCTAAACGAGTATTCGGTGACAGTGCCGAATACCTAGTCTATCGATAGGCCCCACAGCCTAAGTCACTACTTCCGCCCAAACAACCGCCCAATGAATGACACCTTCGGCGGCTCCGGCGGGTTATGCTGCTGGGGAGCCTCTTCGGCGTCGCCGGATAGGTACTTCGGGGGCTCCCGATCGAAGGCTACCTTGCAGCCTGGGGCGCAGAAGTAATACTCGGTCCCCTGGTACTCGCTCTTGCCGCCGGGCGGGTTTGCCGTGTCCACGTCCATCTGGCATATCGGGTCAACTGCTGTAGCCATTTTCTGCACCTCTTATTGAGCTCTAGCCACCGAGACTCTGAGATCAAAACACAATGAGAATTCCTGTAATTCTGAGAAGCGTAGCGACGAAGAATCTAAGATTCTTCACCCACACTTCGTTTCGGCTCAGAATGACAATACCCTTATTCTGTTAGACGTACTCAACTTAGTAGCTCTGCGTCTCGGTGGCAAATCATACCCTGGCCCGTTTCAGCCGCAGCGAGTTGCTGACCACCGTCACCGAGCTAAAGGCCATCGCCAGCGCCGCCAGCATCGGGTTCAGGAAACCCTGCTGCCCGAAAAAGAACTCCAGGCCGACGGGCACGCCGCCCAGGAGGTTGAACACCGGGTACAGTATCCCGGCCGCCACCGGAATCAGCATCACGTTGTAAAAGAAAGCCCAGAACAGGTTCTGCTTGATGGTGCGGATGGTCTGGCGGCTCAGGTTCAGCGCGGTGATCACCGATGTAATGTCGCTGCGCATCAGCGTGATGTCCGCCGACTCCATCGCCACATCGGTGCCGCTGCCCATGGCCATGCCCACATCGGCCTGCACCAGGGCGGGAGCGTCGTTGATGCCGTCGCCCACCATCGCTACCGTCTTGCCCTCCGATTGCAACCTGCGGACCACCGCCACCTTGTCCTGGGGCAGCACTTCGGCCTCCACCCGGTCCACGCCCAGTTCTCGGGCGATCGCCTGGGCTGTCTGGGCGTTGTCTCCGGTGAGCATCACCACTTCCAGACCCATGCGTTGTAGGGTCGCCACGCCCTCTTTAGACGTC
>JACZRM010000292.1 GCA_022576105.1 Chloroflexota bacterium
GCTGCCCAATGGCAAGCTTCTGCTGAGGGCGTCCCCGCCTCGCGATGGAGGGCCTGTAGCCCCCGGTGATGGGGCTTACGAGGCTCTTCTGGAGCTTGATTGGGATAGCAACCTGGTCTGGGAGTACCGAGACCCCATGCTGCACCACGACTTTGAGCGGCTGCCCAACGGGAACACGCTGCTGCTTCTGTGGGAACAGCTCCCCGAAGACCTGGCCGGCCAGGTGCAGGGAGGATATCAAAGCGAGGATGAGGGCCAGAAGATGTACGGGGACCTGGTCCAGGAGATTACCCCCAACGGTCTGGTGGTTTACCAGTGGAAGTCCTGGGAATACCTGGGCACACCCAACATTTCCTTCTACAGCTACCACATCAGCAGTGCGGAGCGGCAGCCCAACGGCAATACGGTGATTTGCGAAGGCGCGCCGGGACGCATCTTTGAAGTAACTCCCGACAAGGACATTGTTTGGGAGTATATCAACCCATTCTTTGGGCAGGTAGGCGCTGGGCGGGCCGCCGAATCGATCAACAGCGTTTTTCGGGCACACCGCTACGGCCCCGACCACCCTGGCCTGCAAGGTAAAGACTTGGACCCGGCGCGGTTCGCCAACTTGAACCGGCTGTATTCAAGCCAATCCTAGCCACGGTTATTGAAATGGTCTTGGCTAGCCTGATGTGAAACCTGGAGCAGATTGAAGGAGGCATACAAGGAGGCACGTTATGAACAGCCAGCAAAACCCGGACGGGGATGTGGGAACCGAAGTCATCTTTGAAAATGAACATGTGAAAGTCTGGAACCTGGACTTGGAGCCGGGTCAGTCAAGTCAGTGGCACCATCACGACCATTGGTACGTGACCATTGTCACGGTTGCTGGAACCCTCAAGGCCGAGTTTGTCGATGGCGCCAGCAGCACGGAAACTCTCCAGGTTGGCGCAGTCCATTTTCGGGACAAGGACTCGGAACATCGGGTGACCAACGTGGGCGATAGCCGCTACACGAACGTGATCGTAGAACTGAAGGACCAAGCGTAGCTGAGACGTTTCGCCCCATTGCGCTGGACTGCTCGGCGTTGATTGAGCAGCCCAATGTGTATTTAATTGGAGTCTTTGTGAATATCGCCGGATTAGTAACTAATTGGAGGATTAGAAATAATGGGTAAGCTAGAAGGTAAGGTGGCCCTGGTGACCGGCTCTGGGCGCAATATTGGGCGGGCCACGGTTTTGAGACTGGCCGCCGAGGGGGCCGATGTGGTGGTTAACGCCCGCAGCAACCAGGAAGAAGCGGAATCAGTGGCGGAGGAGGCCCGCCAGCTGGGGGTAAAGGCGCTGCCGGTGCTGGCCGACGTGTCCAACAAGGAGCAGGTGGACAGCATGGTCAACATGGCGATGTCGGAATTCGGGAAAGTCGACATTTTGATCAACAACGCCGCTATCCGCCCCCACAAGCCCTTCACCGAGTTAACTCTGGAGGACTGGGAATCGGTCCAAGGTGTGGTGCTGAACGGGGCGTTCTACACCACCCGCGCGGTGATTAACTCAATGGTGGGCAACAACTATGGCCGTATCCTGTTCTTCACCGGGGAGGGAGCTTTCAAAGGCGGTTCTGGGCGCGCCCACGTGTCCGCCGCCAAGATGGGGCTGGTTGGGCTGGCCCGGGGGCTGGCCTCCGAATTTGCCGGCAACAACATTCGGGTCAACGTGGTCTCGCCGGGGAGCATCGATACGTCGAGGGCCCACCCAGAGTGGTACGCGGGCACTCCGCCCAATACCGAGGGCATCCCGCTGGGCCGGCAGGGTCAGGTCGATGAGATTGCGGCCACCTGTCTGTTCCTGGTCAGCGACGACGGAGGCTTCATCACCGGCCAGACCCTTCACGTCAACGGCGGGGCGGGCTATTATGGATAACCCGGACTGGGATAGCTAACGACTACTTTTGCCACCGAGACTCAGAGGGCGCTGAGTTGTCTGCCTGTTCTTACACCATGCATTAGACTTCTTGGTCGGCCGGCCCAGTTTTCAGCGGGCCGGTGCTATTTCGTCCCGACGACCATTGAGTCCGGGCCGACCAAGTGATCAACGTAAGTCTCTTTGAAACCGGCGTCCTTCATCCATGCGCTGCAATCCGCCCCAGTATAGTCGAAGCCACCCTTGGTCTCGATCAGCATGTTCAGACTCATCAGCAGGCCAAAAGCATTTTGGCTGCGGTCGTCGTCAATCAGAGCCTCATACACTATCAAGGAGCCGCCGGAAGGAAGGGCAGCGTAGGCCTTGCTAATCAGTGAGCGCTTTGTATCCAGGTCCCAGTCGTGCAATACGTGGCCCATTATCAACACGTCGGCTTGAGGCATTGGGTCGTTAAAGAAGTCGCCTGGGTGAAACTGTAACCGGTTCTCCAGTTGAAAAGAAGCGACATATTCTTCAAAGATTGGCCCGACTACTGGTAGGTCAAAATTGCTCCCAGAAAGATGACTATGATTCAGCGCAAGCTGAACCGGTAGGCCTCCCTGGGCGCCTCCCACGTCAACGAAAGTCTTATACTTGTCCCACGGGAACTTCTGGGCGATGGCCATGTTGGCGCCCATGGCTGCAAAAGGCGTGGTGGCGTGCGCCGCATCGCCTATAAGAACCATCCGGCCCCGCGTCCACTGGCGTAGCGGTGCGATGTCGAAGTAGGAAATCTGCTGGATTTCCTCTTCCGGCGGTACGACGGCCAC
>JACZRM010000039.1 GCA_022576105.1 Chloroflexota bacterium
GGCGGACAGATGGTGCGCAGCGCCGGTGCGTCGGCCCAGGTACTTTCGCGAGAGGGCGAATATGTGCTGATTCGCCTGCCTTCGGGGGAGATGCGGCGCATCCTCTTGAACTGCCGCGCCAGCATTGGACAACTCTCCAACCCAGACCACAAAAACGAGAGTCTGGGCAAGGCGGGACGCAGCCGCCACCTTGGCCGCCGTCCCCATGTTCGGGGCGTGGCCAAAAATCCGGTGGACCACCCCCACGGCGGCGGCGAAGGGCGCTCACCGATTGGAATGCCCGGCCCCAAGTCGCCCACCGGAAAACCAACGCTGGGGCACCGGACCCGGAACAAGAAGAAGGGCTCAAAGAATTTCATTGTGCGCTCACGAAGACGGTAAGCAGTATGTCTAGATCGGTCAAAAAAGGACCCTACATTCAAGAAAAGTTGATGAAAAAGGTGGCGGCGGTGCAACAATCCGGGTCGCAGACTGTGATCCGCACCTGGTCTCGCGCCTCCATGATCATGCCGGAGATGGTGGGACTGACCTTTGGGGTTCACGACGGGCGGCGGCACATTCCGGTGTTCGTCACCGAAGATATGGTCGGACACCGCCTGGGAGAATTTTCTCCCACTCGCACCTATCGCGGGCACGTGTCTCGTTCTGAGCGCACCAGCCGGGTGGCGAGGTAGCGGTATGCCGGAGGTGAAGGCAGTCGCCAAGCAAATTGGGGCCTCTCAAAAACGCCTGAAGCCCATGATGGACTTGGTGCGTGGGAAAGACGTTGGTGACGCGATAAACACATTGGGATTGCTGACCTCACCTTGGGCGAAAGTTATCGCCAAGGTGGTCCAATCGGCCGCCGCCAACGCAGAAAACAATATGCTGATGAATCGGGATACCCTTCGTATAGTTCGGATTACCGCCGATAAAGGCAAACCCCTCAAACGGTTCCGTCCTCGGGCCAGAGGGCGCATGGGGCGAATTACCAAACGTGCCTGTCATCTCACCGTGGTGGTGGATGAAGCAGGACAGGAGAATTAACCTATGGGCCACAAGACTCACCCCCTGGGATTTCGTCTGGGAATAATCAAAGATTGGAAGACTCACTGGTACGCCAACAACGCCCGCGGGTATCGTACCCTGGTCTATGAAGACCTGCGGTTGCGCAAGTGCATTCACGGCGAGTACCAGGGGTTCTCCGACGCCGGCATCGCCCTGGTGGAGATTGACCGGGGCGCCCAGGACAGCGTCATCAATATCCACTCTGCCCGCCCCGGCATTTTGATTGGTCGGGACGGCGAGCGGGTCAAACAATTGCGCTCCAAGCTGGAAGCGATAACCACCCGGCGGGTGCAGCTGAATATTATTGAAATCGAGAAACCGGAGTTGGACCCTTACCTGGTGGGGCGCAACATTGCGGACCAACTGCAGCGGCGAGTCGCTTACCGGCGGGCCATGCGACAAGCGGCACAACGGGCCATGCAGGCCGGGGCTGAGGGCATCAAAATCATCACCAAGGGGCGCATATCCGGATCGGAAATCGCCCGGGTGGAAAAGCTGATGCTGGGCCGAGTGCCTCTCCATACCCTGCGGGCTGACATCAACTACGCCCTGGCCGAAGCCCATACGGCCATGGGGCAAATTGGCATCAAGGTCTGGATTTATAGGGGCGACATCCTCCCGCCGCCGCCGGAATCAGTGGAAGAGTTAGAAACCATTGAAGTCAGGGTGGAAGCCGGCGGCGAAGAAGACCATGAAACCGGCACCATAGCCGACGATATCGTCGAAGATGATTCACTCACTGGAATCCTGCCTCGGCAACTATAAGGAACGTCCGAATGCTACAACCCAAGCGAACTAAATACCGCAAGATGGGCCGAGGAAGGCGCAAGGGAATCGCGGTTACCGGCAGCAGCGTCCATTTTGGCGAGTATGGCCTGAAGGCATTGGCTTGCGATTGGATCACAGCCCGCCAGATTGAATCTGCCCGTATCGCCATCACCCGCTCCCTCCAAAGGGGAGGGCAAGTCTGGATTCGGGTATTCCCAGATAAGCCGATCAGCAAGAAGCCCGCCGAGGTCCGCATGGGTGGCGGTAAAGCCGCCAACGACCACTGGGTAGCAGTAGTGAAACCCGGCCGGATTCTGTTTGAGGTGGCCGGTGTTACCGAGGAACAGGCAACCGAAGCATTGAGGCTAGCCTCCCACAAACTGCCAATTCCCACCAAGATGGTGCAGCGAGACCGAGTGGCCGCCCTGATGAGCAGAGGCGTGGGGTAACGAGCAGAGGCGTGGGGTAACAATAGATTATGCAAATTCATGAAATCCGGGACTTGAGCAATCAGCAGTTGCAGGAAGAGTTAGAGAATTCCTACAAGGAAATGATGAACCTGCGTTTTCGGAACGCTACCAACCAACTGACTGACACTAATCAGCCGAAGAAAACCCGCAAGACAATTGCTCGTCTGTTGACCGTGATTCGGGAGAGGGAGTAGGTAGAGAACCAGCTATGGCTAAAGAGATGCGCAAGGTCCGAGTCGGCTCAGTCGTGCGGACCAAGATGGACAAGACCGCTGTTGTGGAGATGGTGTGGAAACAGCGCCATCCAATCTACCGGAAACAGATGCGTCGAGTCGCCCGCTTTTACGTGCATGACCCGGAAAACAAATGTCAGACAGGAGACCTGGTCCGGATACAGGAAACCAGGCCCATATCCAAGTTAAAGCACTGGCGTTTGATTGAAATCTTGAGCAGCCGTCAATTGGCCGAGGTCCAGCCAATTGAATTGGAAACCGAAATCACACCGGTATTGACCGGCGAGGCACTGGCGGAAACGCCACCGGATGCCGTCACGGCCCAATCAGTCGCTGATGAGGCAGTTGCCGAAGAAGCAGAAGATCGAGCGGAAGATGACACCGCCGAAGACCAAGGGGAAACCGAAGAGGAAACCAAAGAATGATTCAGACCTACACTCGACTGAATGTGGCGGATAATAGCGGCGCCAAGCGCATTCGGCTAATAAATATTCCCGGAGCCAGCAAGCGTAAATTTGCCCAGGTGGGAGATATTATCGTTTGTAACGTCCGAGAAGCAGTGCCCAATTCGGCGGTCCGCAAGGGGACCATCGTCAAAGCAGTGGTGGTGCGACAGGCTCAAGGTCTGTATCGTAAGGACGGCACCTACATTAAGTTTGACGACAACGCAGCGGTGATCATCCAGGACAATCTGCTGCCCAGAGGGACTCGTATATTCGGCCCAGTTGCCCGAGAACTGAGAGAAAAAGGGTTCATGCGAATCGTGTCTCTCGCTTCCGAGGTAGTGTAGTGAACATTCAGAAAAACGACAATGTGCTGGTAATAGCCGGCAAGGAAAAGGGTAAGACCGGCAGAGTAGACCGCACGCTGGTGGGCGACAATCGGGTATTCATTGAAGGTGTGAATCTGATTACCCGCCATGTCAAGGCCAGGCCGGGCGTCCGGCAGTCGGGGCGCATCCAGCAGGAAGCTCCCATACACGTATCCAACGTCATGTTGATTTGCAACAAATGCAGCCGGCCCACCAGACCCAACATTGTTAAACTGGACACCGGCAAGCGGGTCAGGGCGTGTCCCAAGTGCAAGGAAGTGATTGATGACGCCACCCAGTGATTCACCTGAAAACCCAGAAGAACAGTCAGTAGAACAAGCAGAACAACCAGCGGCGGAAGCATCTGAAGAGTCGGTGGAACCGGAAGCCGCCAAACCGGCCGCGGCTCCCCGGCGGCAGCGCGCGCCCCGCGCCCGGCGTGGATCAGCTGCGGCGGCGGAGTCTGGCGCCACGGCCACTGCCGTAGCTCCCAAACCCCGACTGCTGGAGACTTACCGCAACGAAATCGTGCCCGCCATGATGAGTGAATTTGGTTTCTCCAGCATAATGCGGGTGCCGCGCGTTCAAAAAATTGTGCTGAATATTGGGTTGGGCGAGGCACTTACCAACGGCCGGGCCATGGAAGCCGCCACCAACGATTTGTCGATAATCAGCGGTCAGAAGCCCATCATCAACCGGGCCAGAAAATCTATCGCCAATTTCAAATTGAGGGAAGGAAACCCCATCGGCACGTCGGTAACGCTGCGCGGCCCGCGCATGTATCACTTCTTGGACCGCTTGGTGAACATGGCCCTGCCTCGTATCAGAGACTTCCGCGGATTAGCCCGCCGGGGGTTCGATGGCCGGGGCAACTTCTCCATCGGTATACGAGAACAGATAATATTCCCGGAGATTGACTACAACCAGATTGATAAAATTCGCGGGTTACAGGTGACCATCGCCACCACCGCAGAGAATGACGCAGAGGCCACCCGGCTGCTTGAGCTTTTCGGGATGCCCTTTGTCCGGCTCAGTTGAGGAGGAACCTTGGCGAAAAAATCTATGGTTCAGCGCTGGCTTAGAGAGCCAAAGTATAAGACCCGGGCCTATAACCGGTGTAACCGATGCTTCCGGCCCCGGGCCTATAACCGCTATACTGGCCTGTGCCGAATATGTTTCCGAGAGTTGGCCCTGACCGGCGAGTTGCCCGGCGTGCGCAAGGCCAGTTGGTAGTAGAGCAGGAGCGATAGAGGATGCCAGTTACCGACCCAGTAGCAGATATGTTGACCAGGATTCGCAACGGGATTCAGGCCCGTCACGAATCGGTCTTGGTCCCCCATTCAAAATTGAAGCTGGCTATTGCCCAAATTTTGAAGGAGGAACATTTCATTCGCGACTTCGACATCCCTCGGGGCTCGACCTACCCCAACCTGCGCATCCACCTATCCTATCGTACCGGCCGGGAACCGGTCATTCGGGGATTGAAACGAGTCAGCAAGCCCGGATTGCGCGTATATGTTGGTAAGGGAGAGATTCCCAGAATCTACGGGGGCATCGGCACCGCCATCGTCTCCACTTCAAAAGGATTGATGACCGGCAGGCAAGCATGGCGCGCCAGAGTTGGAGGGGAGTTACTCTGCTATGTCTGGTAGTCCATTTGTGAGACAAGAACTGGCTGAACGTACCCTTTCCAGAGTGGGCCGAAAACCTATTCCAATCCCGTCTGGCGTAGAGGTTGAAATCCTGTGGAACGGGGTAACGGTTAAGGGGCCCAAGGGTACCTTGACCCAGACCTACCACCCCGACGTGAAGGTTACGATGGGGGATGGCCAGGTGCTGGTGGAGCGATTCTCCGAGCGCAAGTTTCACCATTCTTTGCACGGACTGACTCGAAGCCTGATTAACAACGCCATCACCGGAGTCACCGAGGGGTACACCAAGACTCTGGAACTGATGGGAGTTGGCTATCGAGTATTGCAGAACGGTAGTGGAATCACCCTCACCGTTGGCTACAGTCATCCGGTGAATATTCAGACCATAGACGGGGTAACCCTGGAAGTTGAAGGAAATAACCGGGTGCACGTTAGGGGTATCGACAAGCAAAAGGTCGGCGCCCTGGCGGCCCAGATCAGGAAGGTACGTCCACCCAACGCTTACAAAGAAAAGGGCATTAGATACGCCGGTGAGGTACTTCACTTCAAGCCGGGCAAGTCGGCGGCCCGCAAGGCCTAGTCACCCAATCTGGTCAGTTCTATGGATAGGTTTAGATAGCAAATGCCAAAGGATAAAGACTCACGACACCTCAGAACGGTAAGGCACGTCCGGGTTCGCAAAAAGGTCAAGGGCATACCGGAGCAGCCCAGGCTATGCGTCTTCCGCAGTTTGAAAGCCATCTATGCTCAAGTCATCGATGACACTCAAGGTCGCACGCTGGCGTCAGCGTCCAGCTTGGAAGGCGCCAAGGGTTCCGGTTCCAAGGCCAGCACTTCAGCCGTAGTGGGCAAGCTAGTGGCCGAGCGAGCCTTGGCCAAAGGGATTAGCCAGGTAGTCTTTGATCGGGGCGGGTACAAGTATCATGGCCGGGTAAAGGCCCTGGCCGAAGCCGCCAGAGAAGGAGGGCTCAAGTTCTAATGGTCTTTCCGCAAAGAGGACCCAGAGGGGGCCGGTACCAGCAAGAAGACACTGGTGGCTTTAACGAGCGGGTAGTTTTCACCCGCCGCATCGCCAAGGTTGTAAAGGGCGGCCGCAGGCTGCGCTTCAACGCCCTGGTGGTTGTGGGCGACGGTAAAGGAAATGTCGGAGCCGGGTTGGGCAAGGCTCTGGTGATTCCAGACGCAGTTCGTAAAGGAAACGCCATCGCTCGCCGAGGAACAATAAAAATACCGCTCAAGGGTAACACTATCCCCCATGAAATTACCGTAAAGGTGGGGGCGTCCATCGTGATAATCAAACCCGCCAGAGACGGGACCGGTATCATTGCCGCTGGGGCAATGCGGGCCATCCTTGAACTAGGCGGTGTGCGCGATGTAGTAGGCAAATCATTAGGCTCGCGCAACCCCATTAACATTGTAGCCGCTACCCTGGAAGCGCTGCGTCAGCTTAGAGACCCGGCCGAAGAACTAGCTCGCCGGCGGGGCACTCCCATCCCGGTTGCGTCGGCCTAGGCCTGCACCCGTGTATTCCCTTAAGTATTCCCCTAAAAATTCCAACGAATATTTACACGAATATTTACACGAATATCCCTTGAACAGCGTTACAAAGGTTAGATAATGGCACAGATCAAGATTACCTGGATCAAAAGCTGCATCGGACGGCCCCAGGGCCAGCGCCGGGTCATTGAGGCGCTGGGATTGAAGCGCCTGCATCATACCGTCACCCACGGCGATACGCCGACGATTCGAGGTATGGTAAACAAGGTTGGCCATTTGCTGGCAGTTGAAGAAGTGGTGGAAGAGAAGAAACCAGCGCCTGGTCGGGCCCGCCCGCCCAGGAAAGCCGACGCTGATGAATAAAACACCTTTTCAGGACCGACGACGGCTGGACGAACACCGCCCCGGCGGGCCATGGGAAAATCCAGGTTAGCTTGATTAAGCAGGCTTATGCTGGCACTGGCCACCCGCAGATCAATTTGCATAAGGTCAATTCTTTTTGTTTAGGGCTGGCAATCTGCCTAAAGTCTTGACAACAAGGGCACTAGAATAAAGACCAGGGACACCGAACACCATGAGAGAAGATCAAATAACAAGTTCACCAGGGGCCAGAAAAGCTAAGAGACGTGTCGGCCGAGGCAACGCCGCCGGGCAAGGCACCACCGCCGGAAGGGGACAGAAGGGCCAGAAATCCCGCTCGGGTCACAGCTTAGTTCGGGGCTTTGAAGGCGGCCAGTTGCGTATGATCAAGGGACTTCCCATGAAACGCGGCTTCAACAACCCCTTCAAGATATACTACGCTCTGATAAAATTGGATACGCTGGACCAGTTTGACGCCGGTGCGCGCATCTCTCCGGAAACACTCAAGGAAAAGGGCTTTCTACGAAAGAATGAAATGCAGGTGAAGGTGCTGGGCAACGGCGAAGTAACCAAAGCCGTCACGGTAGCGGCGCACAAATTTACCCGGTCGGCCCGGGCAAAAATTGAGGCCGCCGGAGGCACGGTGGAGGAGCTCTAGCCTAGGATGATTGCCGCCGAAGTCCAAGGGGGTAGATGGCCCAGACTGATTCAGGCGTCGATCGACGCCTTCAGCCTGCCTGACCTGCGTTCCAAAATTCTGTTCACCCTGGCAATGTTGGTCTTGTATCGTTTTGTGGCCCACGTTCCCATCCCAGGCATCGACCAGTTCCAACTAGACAACCTGTTTCGCAGCAACCAGCTTCTTGGCTTTCTAGACCTGTTCAGCGGCGGCGCATTAAGCAGAATGAGCATCGTCGCATTGGGCGTGTTCCCCTACATCACTGCTTCCATTGTGATTCAGTTGATGACACCGGTGATACCCACCCTCCAACAACTGTCCCGCGAGGGTGAGGGTGGTCGGGTGAAAATGAACCGCCTGGTGCACTGGCTTACCGTTCCCATTGCCCTGTCGCAGGCTATCGCCCAGCTAACCCTGCTACAGCAAAGCAATGTCCTCACCAACGTGGGCTTTTCCGGAACAGCACTGTTACCCACCATGGCGGCAATTCTGTCCATGACCGCCGGCACCATGTTCCTGGTCTGGTTGGGTGAACTCATCACCGAAAAAGGCATCGGCAACGGTATATCGCTGATAATTTTCTCCGGGATCGTGGTCGGGTTCCCCTCCCTGGTGACCACCGGGTTCATTGACCGGGATAATTTATTGGGCATTGGTTTCTTCGTAATAATTGGATTGCTGATCATTGCCCTGATCGTATTGTTCAACGAAGCCGCCCGCCGCATACCGGTGCAATACGGACGCAGCGTCTTTCGCAGCGGGCGAATGTACCGCCAGAGCGGTTCAACCTACATACCCTTGCGCATTAACTCGGCGGGAATGATACCGTTGATCTTCGCCTTCTCAATAGTCATCCTGCCCGGAGCGGTCGCGACCTATTTCGCCACCAGCGATGGGCTGCTGGGGACAATTGCTATCTTCTTCGCCGACCTGGTCAGCCCCAACGCCCCATTTTATTGGGTGCTGGTATTCATCTTGGTGGTAATCTTCACATTTTTCTACACCCTGGTGGTATTCAATCAACAAAATCTGGCGGAAAACCTGCAGCGCAACGGCGGTTTCGTGCTGGGTATCCGACCAGGCAAGCCCACCCAAGATTACCTGAACCGAGTTATTGTTCGTATCACCATGGGTGGAGCGCTGTTCTTGGGATTTATTGCCATTGTGCCATACTTGGCGTCGCTGGTAACCGGCGTGCAGGCGGTCTCCTTGAGTAGCACCAGCCTTCTGATTATGGTGGGGGTCGGTCTGGATACGCTGCGGCAACTGGAAGCGCAACTACTCATGCGGAACTACGAAGGATTCTTAAGATAGTTGGTGGACTCGCCAATACGTTTGCTGCTGTTTGGGCCTCCCGGCGCGGGCAAAGGAACTCAAGCAAAGCTTCTCACAGAACAACTAAAGGTGCTCCAGATTAGTTCAGGAGACTTGTTCCGGTACAACCTGGAACAAGGAACGCCTTTGGGTAAGCGGGCCGCGGCCTACATGAACCAAGGCCTGCTGGTTCCAGATGAAATAACGATAGACCTATTCTTGAACAAAATTCTGGGGATACCCAGCCACGAGGGATTTCTACTGGACGGGTTTCCCAGGACAATTGAACAGGCCAACGCTCTGGAAGGCGCGTTGGCCGATGGTTCACGTCAGCTAGACAAAGTAGTGTTTATCAACGTACCGGAGGACGAGTTGATACGCCGGTTGGGCAGCCGGTTTACCTGCCGGGACTGTCAGACGCCACATACTGTTACG
The DNA here is from genome assembly GCA_022576105.1 of Chloroflexota bacterium. The sequence continues at coordinate 9,267 of JACZRM010000039.1, forward strand.
GACGGTGAAGCAGGGGTCACCTGCAATAATTGCGGAGGAGAGTTGTACCAACGCGACGATGACCGGCCTGAATCAATCAAGCAAAGACTTCAAGTCTATCGAAGCGAGACTCTACCGCTGCTGGACTTCTACGGTCGCCGGGAAATGCTGTTGGATATACCGGGTACCGGCAGCATCCAATGTGTGAATCGCAGAGTGTTGTCGGCGCTGGGTCTAAGCGATGTCGATGCAAATTGAGGTAGTGGGTTAATTTAGCTCTCGTTATTCCGGCGCAAGCCGGAAACCATTAGAGCGTCTGAACAGCAATTGTATCTGGACACCGGCCTTCGCCGGTGTGACAAAGTCCTGTAGTTGGGCATCAAACTGATACGCTATTCAAATTGAAATCCGGTTCACAAGCGGGTCAAACAGGAGTAAAATAACTGGGTGAATCGAACGACCAAGACCGCGTCAAATTCGCCATCGCCGTATAGCGGTGGCATAACCATAAAGTCACCCCAAGAAATGGAGGCCATGGCAAGGGCCGGGGCCATTGTCGGCTCAACACTGACGCTGCTGAAGCGCTCGGTTGAACCCGGCATGACCACCCGCGACCTGGAGAAAATCGCCTACCAGGAAATCACTCGTTCCGGCGCCCAACCCACGTTCAAAGGCTATTTGGGTTTTCCGGCCAGCATTTGCGCGTCGGTGAACCAGGAGATTGTTCACGGAATCCCCGGCAAGCGGGTCTTGCAGGAAGGCGATATAATCAAACTGGATGTAGGCGCCACCATTGACGGTTTCATCGGCGACGCCGCGGTGTCGGTACCAGTGGGGCAAGTCACCCCAGAAGCCATCAGCTTGATGGACGTCACTCGCGAGAGCCTGGAACTGGGAATCAAAGCGGCACAACCTGGCAACCGAATCGGGGACATCGGCTACGCAGTCCAAACCTACGCTGAATCCCGGGGCTATGGAGTAGTGCGAGAATTTGTCGGGCACGGAGTCGGTCGGTTCCTGCATGAAGACCCTCAGGTGCCCAACTACGGAGACGCCGGCAAGGGTCAGTTGTTGCGCGCCGGAATGTGCATCGCCATTGAGCCGATGCTCAACATCGGCGACTGGCATACCCGTATCCTGGATGACCATTGGACGGTAGTAACTAAAGACGGCAGTCTTTCCGCTCATTTTGAGCACACAATCGCAATTACTGAAGACGGCCCTCAAATTTTGACCGCCCATTGCTAGAAATCGCCAATATAGCCCCATCTAATCACCGCAATGTGACCACCGCAATTTGGAAAATGGTAGTAGAGGCAGAATAAAATATGGCAAAAAAGGAAGCCATCGAGGTTGAGGCCAAGGTAACCGCAG
>JACZRM010000293.1 GCA_022576105.1 Chloroflexota bacterium
CTAGTATGGGATCGTCTAGTTTCTTCTGCCAGCGGCCCGCTCCGGTTTCTTGCTCAAGGGCCACCACTGAACCTGGGCAAAGAGTAATTTAGACCAAATCCCCGGCCACTGAAGGCACCGCACCGGAGGGAAAGCCACTGTGATATTCCCACTTCACTTGACCCGTGTCTTGGTCGAAAGCCAAAGCCCTCCCATCTTCAGTGCTCAGGAAAACGCGACCGTTTGCCACCGCGGGCGAGCCGGTAAGCGGCCTACCCGTGGCATAGGTTCATTTGACCATTTGGGGGACTGGGGCCTGCTGGGCGACGAACCCCGTATTCTGGGGGGTGCGTCTAGCTTGAGGCCACATTTGGGGCATCAAGCTTGCCTCGACATTGGTGGTGGCTCGGGGTGGATTGGGAGCCAGGTCGAGGAAGTCCCATAGTGACCAAACAACTAGAGCGGCCATTGGGAGCAAGATCAGGGATAGCCTCCGCCAGCGGTTTACCCGCAGCCCAAATATTGTGCGACGAGAATCCCGTTCCTCCTGAGGCCGGGGGACGGTGGTGAGGCCAGAGAAGGATAGGCATTTCCTGCACCGCGCGATTTCCTCTGCCGGGTTGATATGCCCGCAGATTCGGCACAGTTGAACGTATTCCACCAATTGCTTACTCCATCCCAGATCGAGTCATGGCGTCAGGGATACTATTATCTTACAGGAAAGTTGAGTTTACAGAGATATTGGGATCGGGGAATCAATATCTGTTTTAATTTAATGGGAAGGGGGCAAACTTAACATCGCGAGTGCTCCCAATTATTCCAAGTATAGTCTTCGGGCGCATGGTCTGCTTTTTTATTGGCTCGGCGCATACCCCTGGAAATAAAACCCTTCCCAGGATTCGCTTGATTTGCCTCAATGTGTTGATTTCGAACTATAATTGGGTACAAATTGCAGTGTTGATTTCATCCTGGCCCAATCGAACAGATTTGCAGGACTCTTGAGGCCAGGCCGGGTATCGCTCAATTCGCGGGTTAGACAAACGATTGACTATTATCTAGAATTGGGATATACGTTGTTGGGGATTTTCTGGAACAGGAAACCAAGGCCAATTACTCTATGGAGCGCTGGCGTTTTTGTTGGTCGTTTTAGTGGCCTGCGGGTCGGCGGCCGAACCAGACGCTGCCCCGGCCGCGGATAGCGCGGCGCCGGCAGGATGTCAGGCGTGACCGGCTTCCGTACACGCGTTTCGGGTGGTACATGCTCCGAGCCGGTGGAATCCAAGCAATAGACATCAATGTGACCAATACCGCCTTGCGCTTAAACTGTAAGCAACTTGACTGGACGGAGGATTAGTGGCCAACGTCAACCCATCTGAAGCAACGCGAGCCGGTACCAGCAGGCTGCACTATGCCTGGGTTATTGTGGCAATGGCCACCATGCTTCAGTTAAGCACCAACTTTGTCAGCCAGGCGTTTGCGGTCCTTTTGGTGGTATTGCAGGCGGACTTTGCCTGGGGCTTGACCGCCATCACCCTGGCCTATTTTTTCCGCAGCATCATTGGCGCGGTGTTATCCCCGGTGGCCGGATGGGTGGGAGACCGGTACGGCGCACGCAAGTCGATGATGGTCGGCGCGGTGTTCTACGTTGTTGGAATGCTGCTGTTGAGCACCATCAGCCAGGTTTGGCAGCTTTACATCTACTACAGCCTGGTATTGGGAGTTGCCCAGGCCATGTTTCGGGTCAACATCCCCACCACCGTGGCCGCCTGGTTCAAGAAACGGCTTGGAGTCGCCGTGGGTATCCAGCAATCCGCTGGAGGAATGGGCGCTTCCATCATGGCTCCGGCGTTGGCGGTGATGTTGTCCAACACCGGTTGGCAGATGACCTTCTGGATAGTCACGGTGGTGGGCGGCATTATCGTTTTCTCGTTGCTCTGGTTCTTTAGCGGCGAACCGGCCGACCGGGGCATGCAGCCCTACGGCGCCGACGATCAAGATGCTCCACCCAAAGCGTCATTCGACTTAAGCGTTGCCAAAATAAGGAGCAAAGTCTTCTTGAAGCACGCCCGGGGAACCATGGCCTTCTGGAACCTGCCCGTGATTCACAATTTGGGCTGCATGGGGCATGCCATAGTCATGGTTCACGCGGTATATTTTGCGACCACCATGGGAATCCCGCTAGAAGCGGCGGCTTTGATCGTCAGTCTCTACTCGCTGTCCAGCGTCGGCAGCCGGTTCTTGACGCCGGTGTTGGCGGACCGCTTCGGCGCCAAGGGGGTGATGGCCTGCTGTTACTTCATCCAGGGCGCAACCGTATTGATGCTCTTTTGGACTCAGGAATTATGGCAGTTTTACCTGTTTGCGGTGCTGTTTGGCGTGGGGTTTGGCGGAGAAATGTCCGCTTTCTTGGTGATTAACCGTCAGTATTTTGGAATGGGACCGGTGCGGACCGTCTTTGGCTTCCAGAGCTTGGGTTCGGGAATCGGCATGGCCACGGGCGGGCTGATTGGCAGTGTTGTCTTCGACGCTTTCGGCGCCTATGACATAGCCTGGATGATTTCGATTGCCGCCAGCATGGCCGGTGTGGTTTGCATCCTCTTTCTTGAGCCAACTTCCCGGGTGCTGATTCCCGATTGGGAGGAATCTCTGCCTGTGGAGGCCCGAACTTCTACCGCGCCCACCTAGATCAGCACCCGGCTTTGTTTTCCGGCAATT
>JACZRM010000294.1 GCA_022576105.1 Chloroflexota bacterium
GAGTGACGCTGGGCGGCGCTGGGTGTTGTCTGGTCACTCCCCCGAAAAAGCAACCGGTTGATCAGCCAAGGTGCCGGTTGAACCATTCCAGCGTGCGAGCCAGATATTCTTCACGCATTTTGGGGTGCCCGGTGCGCAAGAACAAGTGGGAGCAGTCGGGGAACCGCACCATCTCAACCTCCTTGCCCAAACGTTTGAGCATGGTAAAATACTCCTCACTTTGCGAGATTGGGCAGCGAGCGTCTGCCTCGCCGTGCAGTAGTAGCACCGGTGTCGCCACGTTGGCCGCGTAGGAAATCGGCGACTTTTTCAGGAGTCGTTGCGCCATCTGGGCGTAGCCTGCCGACCCACTTTCAATCACTGACACATCCCACTGCATCTCCCCAAAGCTAATGCCAATGTCTGACGACCCGTACATGCTGAGCAGGTTGGTGCAGGGAGCGCCAATCACCGCGGCTTTGAACCGGTCGGTGTGACCCACGGTCCAACTGCTCATATAACCACCGTAGCTGTAACCATGAATGCCCAGGCGACTCCGGTCTATGTAAGTGCGGGCTGCTACCTGGTCTACCGCAGCCATCAGGTCCAGGTAATCTTCCCCGCCCCAATCGCCCACCACCGCCATCATAAAGTCATCGCCGTAGGTGGATGACCCTCGCGGGTTTACCGCCAACACCAGGTACCCATTGGTGGCCAATATCTGCTGCCAGGCAACGAACGAATCGTAGTAGGCCCCATTTGGCCCCCCGTGTACATCCAGCACCAACGGGTAGCTTCGAGAGGGGTCAAAGTTCGAAGGAAAATAGAGGCGGCACTCGATGCTCCATTGATCCCTGGTGATGGAGAATTTCTCCATTCGCGCTGGTGGGTGTTGGGCTAGATAGTCGTGGTTGTAATGGGTCAATTGACGGGTTGTACCAGAGGTCAAGTCTACATAATGTAGGTCGACCGGGGCCTGGGTCGACGATGACAGTATCACTGCCTTTGTGGCGTTGGCGTCCAGGGTGAGGTCAGTGCTGAGTCTGCCGCCGCCCAATAGTTGACTTGCTTCCTGGTCTTTGATGGACACCTGGTAGAGGAAGGATTCTCCGCGACTTTCTCCCAGCAGCAAAATCACCCCATCTGGTGTCCAGCGTATCTCGGGAGACCGGCCGGTGGTGGGGAATCCCAGAAAAGGACGGAAAGAGTCGTCGGTGATCCGCCTGGCATCTTGGCCGGATGCCAGGATGTACAGCCACCCCTGCCAGATAACCGAGAGTCCCGGGGTCTCGGAACCCACTACCAGCAGTTTCAGGTTGTCCGGCGACCAGATGACCCCTGCCACACTGGCTAGACCCGGCGACCATAGGCTGGGTTCGCCACCGGAGGCCGGCACCACGTAGGCTTCGTTCTGGGCGGTGCTGTCCCGGTCATCGCGCCGTCCTGAAATGAAGGCTATGTTATCGCCGTTGGGGGACCAGGTTGGTGATAGGTCGTCCCAATCACCGTCAGTGAGCTGGCGGGTGCTGTTTGCTGAGACGTCGGCGACGAAGAGGTGAAAATGGGAGTCGCCCCGCCAACCCAGGGTGTCGAAGCGATACTTGATGCGCCGGACTTCCCTGGTTTTGGGCAGATCGTCATTGTCTGCACCCTCGGCCGGGGCATCCGGGTTAACATCGGCTGAATAGACTAACTGCTGGGAATCGGGCGACCAGGCGAAGTCCAAGACTGCACCGGGGCCATGGCTCACCGGTCGGGATGGGCCGCCGGCAGCATTCATTACCCAGACCTGCTTGGGATGTTCATCTTCGGCGCGGAGGAAGGCTATAGTTTGGCCGTCCGGGGAAAATCGGGGGGCGGTGTCGTGGTCGCCATCGGTCAGTTCGGATGCCTGTTCGGTCGTCAGGTCCAGGATCATGATGCGAGACTGGGCTTTCCATTCATCACCATCGATCCGGGAAAGGGTATAGGCCAGGCGGGATCCGTCCGGGGATAGCGACGGGTCGGCGACGCTCTTTAGCCGGCGGACCAGGTCGGGCATTATGGGTTGGGGCATGAGGCTCCTTGGACGCTGGCCTTTGTCGAGTCTGGGGCTTCGGTCATACCGGGGGTATGGCGGGTGAGCAATATTTAGTGACCTAACTGTGACATTCTTGCCGGCAGATGAGACGGCTCCGTGACCTGTAAATTGTTAACTGATGGTGATAGCCAGGTTAACTTTGGTGTCCATTTGGTTAGGACGTTAGGAGGGAATCGAGATGGCGATCATAGATGTGTATCTAAAGCTCGCGTTGAGCTTGTTGCTGGTTTCGTCGGGAGTAGCCCTGTGGCTCTACACACCCTGGTCTGTGTGGGCGGCGGCCACGGTGGTTGCCGGGTTGGGGGTTTTGTCGATGGGGAAGATGATCTCCTACCTGTTCATGGGTGGCGCCACGATCCTGGTGATGTTGGGATACGCGGTGCAACCCGACGTGGTGGGCCTGTTCACGGTGTTCCGGCTTTAGGTCCTACCCATAACCGCCTATCGCTGATGGGTAGCTAGCAGGTAGTAAAAGTGGTGGGCGGTACTGGACTCGAACCAGTGACCTCTTGCGTGTCGAGCAAGTACTCTAACCAACTGAGCTAACCGCCCATTACTGTGCTTAACTACAGCACATAACTGAAAAGGAGTTGACGCATACCGCTTGTACAGCGCATAATTGGACATATTCTA